>JBIODO010000024.1:0-19859 GCA_044445225.1 Burkholderiales bacterium | reverse complement strand
TATGAACCCGCGGATGCTCAGTCAGGAACGCATCGACTCGCTTGGTCTTGTGAGCCGACAGGTTGTCGGCGATGACGTGTATCTCCTTGCCGCGAGGCTGGTTGGCCACGATGTCGGTGAGGAAGGCCACGAACTCCGCCGAGGTGTGGCGGGTGGCAGTCTTGCCGAGAACTTCGCCTGTCTTGGTGTTGAAGGCAGCGTAGAGCGACAGCGTGCCGTGCCTGAAGTATTCTAATCCATGACGCTCGGCGCGTCCGGGCGACAACGGGAGCACTGGGTCCTTGCGGTCCAGCGCCTGGATCGCAGTCTTCTCATCGACGCTGAACACCGCGGCGTGTTGCGGCGGGTTGAGGTACAGCCCGATGACGTCGGTGGCCTTGGCTTCGAACTCCGGGTCATTGGAGGCGAGATAGCCCTCGAGCCGATGCGGCTTGATGCCATGCTTGGCCCAGATGCGTGCCACGGTCATATGCGAGATGTCGCCGCCGAGTTCTGCGGCAAGCTTGCGCGTGGACCAGTGCGTCGAGCCGTCGGCGGGCTTGTGCTTGGTCGTACGGGCCAGCACGCGCGCCTCGATGCGATCGGTCACCTTGTAGCGTTCGCGCCCAGCATGGCGCGCAAACAGTCCAGCGAGCCGCTCGGCGGCAAAGCGCTTGCTCCAGCGATCGATGAAGCTGTCGCTGCAATCGAGCTTGGCGCGAATCTCGGCCCACGTCCGTCCCTCGGACAACAACAGGATGAGTCGCGCATGTCGCGCCGCGTCGGCTCGACCGTTCCTCGCACTGGCTTGTCGCTGCAGCTCCATCAGCTCGGTCTTGGTCAGTTCCATCGCGCCCTCCACAGGCTCGATGATACTTCCCATTTAAATGTTACAGTCCACTAGTTAGGACTTCATGGCGTTGGCCGTGGGCGTTTCATCACGGCCCTCAGCAGGGTCATCTTCTTGCCGTCTGCCAGGTGCTGAGGGTGAACACAATGGCCGCCGCCGGGCAGACAATGCGTGTGATGAGCGAGGTCCTCATCGGGCTCTCCTGGATGCGCGCCGAAGCGCGTTCTTGATGGGATGGACATGTCCAACGTGTCTGGAGGATTGCCAGGTGCTGGCTTTCGGACCCTTCGAATTGCACTTTGAACAACGCCGTCTGCTGCTCGACGGCGTGCCCCAGGCCATCGGGGCGAGAGCATTCGACGTGTTGCTCGCCTTGGCCCAGCGGCGCGATCGGCTCGTCACCAAGACGGAGCTGCTGGACCTCGTCTGGCCGGGTGTGGTGGTCGAGGAAAACAACGTGCAGGTGCACATCAGCAGCCTGCGCAAGCTGCTCGGACCTCACGCCATCGCAACCATCCCCGGACGAGGCTATCGCTTCGTGGCGCCATTGCGCGACGCACCCACCGCGCTCGCGCGCTCGGTCGAACCCTCCGGGGTGCGTGGCTCGCAGGCCGGCCCATCAGTGCCGGAGACTGCCGTGGCGACGAACCTGCCGGCGACCATTGCGGTGCTGCTGGGACGCGAAGACGACTTGCGCTTGCTCGGAGCCTTCGTTGAATCTCACCGGCTCGTCACCGTGGTCGGCGCCGGTGGCATTGGCAAGAGCAGGCTGGCGCAGGCGGTGGCACATGCCCGGATCGGACGCTGGTCGGACGGCGTGTGGATGGTCGAACTCGCGGGCCTGGCTGATGCCGCACTATTGCCGCACGCCATAGCGCAGCCTCTGGGCCTGCACGTTCCCGAGGGCGATGCCAGTGTCCAGGCTCTCACCGACGCGCTGGCAAATAAAGAGATGCTGCTCGTCGTCGACAACTGCGAGCACCTGGTCGAAGCCGTGGCGGCCTTGGTCGATCGCATGCTCAAAACCGCCCCGGGGCTGCGCGTGCTGGCCACCACCCAGGAGCCGTTGCGATTGGCCGTCGAACAGCAGTACCGCGTCGATCCGCTCGCCGTGCCACGCGACGCTTCCGAGGCGGGCGCTCGTGGCTTCGGCTCGCTGGCTCTGTTCGAGTCGCGCGTGCGATCCGCGGAGCCTCGCTACACGCTCACCGAGCAGGATCTGCCGTTTGCCATCGACCTGTGTCGGCAGCTCGACGGACTTCCCCTGGCCATCGAGCTCGCTGCTGCGCGCGTCTCGATGATCGGCCTGCGCGCGGTGCACGAGCGGGTGCGCGAAAGATTCCGGCTCCTGACTGCCGGCGCCCGCACGGGGCTGCGGCGGCACCAGACGCTCAGGGCGACGATGGACTGGAGCCATGGCCTTCTCAGCGACGCGCAGCGCGTCGTCTTCCGGCGCCTGGGGGTGTTCAGCGGCGGCTTCACGATCGAGCTGGCACAGGCTTTGTGCGTGGACGACGAGCTCGACGAGTGGGTCGTGCTCGAACAGTTGGCGATATTGGTGGAAAAGTCGCTGGTCATGGCCGATGCCGGCGAGCCTGTCCGGTACCGCCTGCTCGAGTCAGCGCGCGCCTTCGCGCTGGAGCAGCTCACTGCAGCCGGCGAGACCGCAACGCTGATGCAGCGTCATGCGGTCACGATGCTGAAGTTCCTGCAGCGCGCCGACGATGGCAACATGGACAGCACGCTTCGCACCGACGCATATGCGGCGCTCGTGCTGCCCGAGCTGGACAACCTGCGCGCAGCGTATGCCTGGGCCGCGGGCGATGGTGGCGCTCGCGCAATCGCGATCGGCTTGGCCGCACACGCCGGCCCGCTGATCGACTACAGCACCGAAATTTCCGAGTGGCTGCTGAGGCAGAGAGAGTACTTGCAGCCGGGCGTGGTGGACGATGCGACCATCGCGCGCTTCTGGCGCGCGATGGCGGCGATCAACATGCTGGGCACGCTGACCACTGCCGAGTTGCTCGACGCCGCGCAGCGCGCGTCGACCTACTACCGCGCGCTGCGCAGGCCCCGGCGGCTCTTCTCTGCGCTGCGCCTGGTCGCCATATGGCTGAGAAGTCACGGGGACATTGGCGGCGCGCACGACGCGCTGGACGAGGCCGCGTCGTTGATCGAGCCCGACTGGGCTGCCGAATTCCGCATCGTCATTCTGCGATTTCGGGCGTGGACAAGCCGGCAGATCGGGCACGGCGAAGTTGCGGAAAGCTTGTACCGCGAGGCGATCCGGCTTGCCCGGGATGCCGGTGATTGGCGCCTCGAGGTGATCGAGCGCACCAATGCCTGCGACTTGCGCTGGGAGCTGGGTCAGCACGACGAGGCCGCGCAAGAACTGCTCGAATTGCTTCATGCGCTGCGGCGGCGGCCAGTCTCTGACTACGAGCTGGTCGAGGTCAAGACCATGCGCACTTGGGTTCTCGCCGAGAGTGGTCGCCTCGACGAGGCCACCGACGCGGCACGCGAGGCGCTGCCGGTGATGCGACGGATGCCAAAGTTCAGACTCGAGGGCTGCGCGTATCTGCTGTGGAAGCTGGGCCGGCCCCAGGCAGCGGCGCGCGTGCTGGGCGCCCGGGCCGCTCGCGAACGCACCGGTCGCGAGCTGTACCAAATCAACGAGGATCGGATCGCGCGAGCGACGCTGGAGGCCCTCGAGGCGAGGCTGTCGCCGGAAGTCCTGTCCGCCGAGATGTCGCTGGGCGAGAGCTTGGTGTTTTCCGACGTCTGCGCGCTGCTGGTGGAGGCACTCTCCGGCGTCGCGCATGAGGATGAACGGCCGGCCGTCAATACTTGAGAACACCCCAATGGTGTGTGGACCTGCATGCCCCGTGGATCCACAGGCGCGTTGATGGAGGCCGAAGCGCCATCTATGCGATGCCGACTAAAGGTTCGTCGAGCACCGGAGCGTGAGTTCGCCACCGAGTCCGACAGCAGTCATTGGGGCGAGCAGCTGATTTCCAAAGGTCGCCTTCGGCAGACATGAGGAACGGCCGTTCCCGGCCAGATGCAAGCATTGCCCGAAGGTCGCGACGGCAAACAGCGCTCCCCAAGCCAGGCCGGTGCGGATGCTGGGCGACGCGAACCTCAGCGCAGCCAGCGCTTCAGGGCTTCCCAGACGATCGGCGGCGTCAGCTGCCGTGCCCACAGCCGCAGCCGATCGGAACGGGCGAGGAAAAGGTAGACGCTCGAGGTGCGCCCGCGCGGGTGCCCGTTGCTGTCGGTATTGGTGTAGTAGTAGGTCGCAAGCGAACGACGCACCCGGCCCTCGGGCAGACTGAGCGGCGTCGGGTGACCGTGGAAATGCGTCGCGCCGTTGCGCATCAGCACACTTCGGCCGAACACCGGTTCGATGCGGCGCACGCAGCGTGAGCGATCGACGTCCCAAAGCTCGAGTGCGCCGTTCCAGGCCGGGTCCCAATCCTCGTTGAGGTAGGTGAGCAGCACCATCCGGTTCTCCAGCCCGGTGCAGGTGCTGCGCTCGAAGTCGCGGTGCACCGCGAACTTGCCGCCGCGCCGCGACTCATGCAGGCCTCCATTGTGCAGCGAGGTGTCGGCGATCAGCTCCGGCACCTGAGTGATCGACGCCAGCACCTCGACGAACCAGCCCGAATTGACCAGCCCGAAGTAGATCTGCCCGGCCGGCCCGAGTACCGGGTTGCGTGGCGAGCGTACGGTCTCCTCGTAGGCGCGATCGAGATCGCGCTCGTCGCGGAACGGATAGAGGTCGAATTCCTCGCGCACCAGGCGCAGCAGCGCGGGGTGAAACCAGCCGTCGACGACGATGTGCTCGAACGGCTTTGCCGCGCGCAACTCGTCGCAGAGCGCGGCGCGGTGGGCGGGGTCGAACAGGCGGGCATCGACCAGCTCCGCAAGGGCAAGCCGCGTGCCGCGGATCTCGACAAAATCCGTCCCGGCCGGTCGTCGCATCTGCAACTCCATCGATCGCAACAATATCGCAGCCCGGGATGCAATGCTGTTCGCATGCGTCCGAAGGCTTTGCTGCGCGCGGCCCTCTGGTGCGGCATCGTGCTGTTGGTGGCGCTCGGGGCTGCCCGGTTGGCGTTCGCAAAACGGGACTGACCGCCGGGTTCTTGGTGTTCAAGAGGGTCCGCTTCTTTGGGTCGACAAGGTCGGCTTGGGGTCGATGGCGGTCTTCTCAGTTCTACATGCCGACTGTTGATCCAACAGTGCTTCGGCCCCAGGCCCGAGGGTCGGCTGTCGAACAGATGGATCGACGGTCCAGTCCCGTTGATCGATGCGTCAGCGCCTCGGTTCGTGGTGCAATGCGCCCGACCGGCCGACCGTTCGAGGCCAGCTGGCAGCGACGGAGGTGCACACGATGGTCGAGCCTGAGTCGTTCGAGAAGCTCGTCGAGAAGCGTCGGCAGGCGCTGGACTCGGCCGACGTGCCGCCGGCCAACGGCCAGCGCATCTGGGGGCTCGCGCTGTCCGGTGGCGGCATCCGCAGCGCCACCTTCTGCCTCGGCCTGCTGAAGGCGCTGGCGCAGCAGAAAATGCTGCTGCGCTTCGACCTGCTGTCCACCGTGTCGGGCGGCGGCTACGTCGGCGCGACGCTTGGCCGCCTGCTCAGCCGGGCCAAAGGCGCCGCCGACGTGAAGGCGGTGGCCGCGGCAATCGGCGACGCCGACGGCCGCTGGTTCAACTGGTGGCTGCGCGCCAACGGCCGCTATTTGATCCCGCGCGGCGCCAAGGACACGACGTTCGCGATTGCGCTGTACCTGCGCAATCTGACCAGCGTGCACTTCGAGCTCGGCCTGCTCGCACTGCTGCTCGGCGTGGCGCTCGCGCTGTTCGACCTGCTGGCCTGGGGCGCACTGGGCTACCTGGGCTACGCGGCGGACTGGTTCTTCGACGCGGCGCGCTACGTGCCCCAGTGGCTGCCCGCCGTCGCGCTGCTATTGCCCGTGGTGATGCTGATCGGCGCCGTTGAGGCCAGCGCGTACTGGTGCATCCCCTGGCTGACCGACCCCACGCTCAAGCGCTGGCACGCGCTGTCGTACTGGGCCGCCGGCGTCGTCTGCGCCCTCGCACTGCGCGCCTTTCACGGTTGGCTCGACACCGTGCAGACCGACGTCGGCGCATCGCTGCGCAGCGCGTTGTGGTGGGCCGCGATGATCATCGTGGCCGCGTGGCTGTTCTCGATCCCGATGGCGGCTTACGTGCTGCAAGGGGCCGAACAGTACGAGCCTGACCCGCGCCTGCGCGCAGACCTCGCGCGCAACCGGCTGACGCGCTGGATCGCCAACGCGTTGCGCGTCGGGGCCGTGGTGGTGCTGGTCGGGCTGGTCGACCGCTTCGCCTGGTTTCTCGCCTTCGAGGCGTCGCCCGCCGCGCAAGCCAGCGCGGGGTTGGCACTGGCCGTGTTGGCGGCCATCGTGCGCGCCGTGCTGCCGTCGATCGCCAACCTGCTGCAGCAGCGCCCCAAACCGCCGCCGCTGATCATCGGGCGCATGGCCGGCTATGCGCTGACGTTCTTGCTGTGTTCGTGGTGGGTGTCGCTGGTGCACCGCGCCGCGCTCGGTGCGGCGTTCCAGCGCCACAGCCCCAATTTCACCGCCACGCTGGTAGTGCTGGCGGTGATCGGCGTGCCGGTGATCGCCTATCTGCTGCTGACCGGACGCAACCTCAAGTTCCTGAACCTGTCGTCGCTGCACGCGTTCTACTGGGCACGCCTGGTGCGCAGCTACCTGGGGGCCGCCAACAGCATGCGCTTCGACGGCGCGGCACCGCTCGGCGCCATCGACGAGTTGCCGCGTCCGATGCCCGTGTCGCCGCGCCTCATCGGCGTCAGCGACATCCAGCGTGACGACGACATCGCATTCAGCCAATACACCCCGCAGCGCTACGGCGGGCCGATCCACATCGTCAACGTGTGCGTCAACCAAACGCGCGACCCGCGCGGCGGCCTGTTCAACCAGGACCGCCGAGGCCTGGCGATGAGCATCGCCTCCAGCGGGCACATTCGCGTGTCACAGGGGGCGTGGCAACCGTTGCCGCCCAATGCGTTGACATTGGGCCGATGGACCGCGATCTCCGGCGCCGCGATCGCGCCGGGCCTGGGCAGCCTGTCGCGCGGCGGCATCTCCGCGTTGGCCATGTTCGCCGGCCTGCGGCTGGGCTACTGGTGGAACAAGGACGAAGCGCCGAGCGAGCGGGCGGCGACGCCGCGGCCCTCGGTGCTGGCCAAGTCGATCGGCCTCGTGCGCGAGACGTTTGGCATATTCCGCGGCGCCGACCGTCAGGACTGGTTCCTCACCGATGGCGGCCACTTCGAGAACACCGGGGCCTACTGCCTGCTCGCACAACGCGCCGAAATCATCGTGCTGGCCGATTGCGGCGCCGATCCCGAGTATGCGTTCAAGGACCTCGAGAACCTGGTGCGCAAGGCGCGAATCGACCTGCAGGCCGAGATCTCGTTCCAGCGGCCGAAGAGAAGGCCCGCCGCGGTGGCGACCAGCGCACCGGCGCTGGCCACCCCATGGCCTCATGAGATGAAGGTGTTCGGCTCGCTCAACGACCTGGCGTCGCCCACATCAATGTGCTGCCTCGCGCTCGCGCGCGTCGACTACCGAGGCGGCGAAGACAAGCAGGCGATCCTGATCGTCGTCAAGCCCAACGTGTCGGACGGGTTGCCGGTGGACCTGGTGAACTTCAAGGCGCACAACCCGGCGTTTCCGCAGGAGGCCACGGCCGACCAGTTCTTCTCCGAGGCGCAGTGGGAGAGCTACTACTCGCTCGGCAAGTTCCTCGGCGGCCAGCTGACGCGCGAGTTCGTCGAGAGCCTGCCCGACAAGTGGAGCGAGTACTTCGAGGCTGACGAGCAGTCTGCGCTCGATGCGTCGGACACGAAGTCGAAGACCGAAGCCGACAAGGCGGCCGCCGCGTCGGCGCGCCTGCCCGCACGCATCGGCGCGGCCACCGCAGTCGGCGCGACACTCGGGCTCGGCGCGGCGGCGACGCTCGGCGTGTCGTTGTGGCAGGCGATCGACAGCTATCGCACCGCGTCGGCCAAGCAAGTGGCCGATGAGCGTGCAGCGCTGAAAGAGCTCACCGACCTGTGGGCCAAGGTGCTGCCCGCTGCGTCGCCGGCCACCAGCGTCGCGAGCATCGGCGCGCTGGCCTCGGCGATCGTGCGGACGGCCGATACGCTGTGCCCGGCCAACGAAGCGGGTTGGTTCCAGAAGTCGGTGGTCGCCGAGACGGTGTACCAGTCGGCGCTCAAGCAATGCGCGAGCCTTGACAAGAACGACCGGCCGCAGCCGTGCACCGCGCTGCTGGAGGCGGCGCACCCGACACTGCAGAGCAAGCTGCCCGATTGCCTGGTGCCGCAAGAGGGCTTGACGCTGGCGATCCCGCCACCGCGCTACTGGGTGTTCGACTATGCCGTCGATGCGCCGTTCGCGAACGCGCACCCGTGCGACCCGTTGGCGCTGGAACGCAAGGTCGCGGACGACAAGTACCGCTCGGGACGGTTGAGGCTCGATGCCGCCTACAGCAGCGACCCCAGTGACATCGCCGCGATCACGCCCAAGGAGTGCGGCGCCAAGGCGACCCATGTGGCGCAGTTGCTGGCATCGTTCACCGGCGTGCGCGAGCCGCTGGACGACACGCTCGCTGCCATCGCACAGCAGCCGAGCGCCGACCAGTCCGCGCCAGAGAAGGCGGCCCTGCCTCAGTCGCCGCCGCCTGCCGGCGTGGTGACCAAACCGGAGCCTTCGACTGCGACGCCCACCGCGGCCAAGCCCGCGCCCGCTGCGAAGCTCGACATCAAGCTGTGCGAAGGCCGCACGGTCTACATCCAGATCTACGGGCCGCAGCAGCGCGACGAGGCGCGGTCCTACCGCGAGCCCTGGCGCCAGCTCGGCGCTTCGGTGCCGCCGATCGAAGACGTCACAGCGTCGGCGCGCTCTGCGGGCCGCGCCGCCGCCAGCCCGGTGGCCAGACCCACCGTGCGCGTGCACGACGCGGCCTCGCGCGAATGCGCGAAGGCATTGGCCGAGGCGGTGGGCAAGAGCGGCTGGGTGGTCGAGTCGCTGTCGCCACGGCTGCGTGCGACGCCGGGCGTGGTCGAGGTGTGGATTCCGCCGGCGGACAAGTCGTCGGCCAACTGACCCGCACGACAGGCGCACGCTTTGCAGATGGACGTGATGTCGATGCGTCCGCCGGAGCGTGGCGCTCGTAGGTGCCCGAGGTCTGTCTACTCTGGAGTGCCACGTCGATGCATAGGTTTCTTTCTTTCGCGCCGTTCGGCGCTGTTGCCGCTCTATTCGCGGGCTGTGCGACCTCAGCTCCTGTTGCAATGCCGAGCGTACCGGCCTCGCTCCAGGCCCCGCCCGGCTCCCACGTCTATCTCGAGGCCCTGGCATCGGGCGTGCAGATCTACGAGTGTTCCGTGCGCCCCGATTCAGCTTTCGAATGGGCGTTCAAGGCGCCCGAGGCGGCCCTTTCGGATCCCGCCGGGCACCCGTTGGGCAAGCACTACGCCGGCCCGACGTGGGAAGCGAACGACGGCAGTGCCGTGAGCGGTGAGATCAAGGCGCGCGATGCGGGCCCGACCGCGACGGCAATTCCCTGGCTGTTGCTTGGGGCCAAGTCGCACTCAGGATCGGGTACGTTCGCCGATGCGACGTTCGTCCAACGCATTGCCACGGTCGGAGGCGTTGCGCCGGCGGCCGGTTGCGATGCCTCCACACTCAAGCAACAGGCGCGCGTGCCGTACTCAGCCGCCTACATCTTCTACCGCTAGCGGCAAAGTCGAACCGGGCCCAATGGTCGAGGGTCGCCTATTGCGCCGGCGACACCTGACCATTCTCGACAGTCACCTTCTGCCCAACCATCATCTGCGCGTCCTGCGTGACCGTGCGGGTACTGCCATCGTCCATGCGGATCTGCAGCTGATAGCGGGTGGTCGATTTGTAGTGCTTCTCGGCCTCGTTGCCGGCAAACCCACCGCCGACGGCGCCAACGACGGTCGCCACGTCCTTGCCGCGTCCGCCGCCCACCTGATGACCGAGCACGCCGCCGAGCAGCACACCCGCCACCGCGCCGACCCCCTTGGACTCGCCCTTGACCTCCACCGGAGTGACGCCTTCGACCGTGCCGCAGACGGCGCACACCGGCTTGGGCGGTGGCGGAGGCGGTGGCTGCTGCGCCACCTTTTCGACCGGCGCGGCGCTGACCGGGGCCGGCGCGGCAGCGACTTCGGTCGCATGCTTCTTAGGCGCCTTGGCTGCGGCGGGCCTGACCGGCGCCCGGGACGCCGCCGGTTCGGGCGCGGGCGCCTCGGCCGCCACCGCCGCGACGGGCGCGGGAGCCGGTGCGGGTGCTGGTGCCGGTGCGGCCACCGGTGTCGGACTGGCCGGAGCGGCCGCTTGGGGCGCGGGGCTGGGGGAGCAGGCGACCAGCGCGGCCGACAGCACGGCCACCGCCAGCAGCGCAGGCCGTGATGGGATCGTCGTGGCAGTCTTCATGCGCATTCCTTGAACAGGGCCGGGATTGTCGCTCGTCGGCGACAGCCCCAGGGGTCCTAAGGCGATGCGATAGGGTGGCGCGGCGCACCCTGCAGCGACCTCAGCGTGCGGGCGTCGTCCGGGCTCCCGCACGGCCAACCGCGTCGCCCAGCAGACCGAGCAATCAAGCGGACACGCGGTGCCGGTATCGCCGATCAGGACTCGTTCCCGACGCCGTTCGTCCGGCACATCACCGTTGCGCAGCTGGATCCCGGCTCGGCGCCACGCTGTTCGCGGCGACGCTCTCTTCTGCGTTCACAAGCATGGCCGTCACCACATTGGCGGGGGCGCGCGCGACATCCTGCGGATCCACCGTGCCGACAAATTTCCAGCCGACCGGCAGCTTGACGAAAACGAAGCCGGTCGGTGGGTCGATGAAGACGGTGTAGTCGGCGACCACCCGCGCCACCTTGTCGGCACGGGACACGGCGGGCGCGAGCGCACACAATGCGGCGATCGAGGCGGCGAAGAACTTGCGAGTCAGCGTGTTCATGGGGTCCTCTCGAATGGAAAGATGGCGCGACCAGGGCATCTCATTCGCCGCGGTCTTGCGCAGAGATCGACACGACGCGCTGCAGCGCAAACTGTCGGGCCAGCGCGCTCCAGCGTTGCAACTGGCCGTTGGTGGCCGACCAGTCGGAACCGAACAGCGCCGGGCCGTGCATGACCATCGCCAGCGCCAGCGACGCCGCCGCGGGGTCGCCGGCATCGGCCAGGTCGGCGTAGCGTCCGTACGCCTCGGCGTAGCGGCGGGCGAGGAACAGCGAATGAACCGTCTCGATCGGCGCCAGCGCTGGTGCCTCGCGCAGGCGTGCGCCGGAAGGCCGCGCCGGCGCGCCGGCTTGGGCGATGCGCGCGGTGGCGACCAGGGTGCTCGCAGCGGTGGCGGCCAGCGCAAACGCAAAGGTCGTTGCCAGCAACAGGCGGGGTCTCGGCTTCATCGTTGTCTCCTGTGTTGATCGGGCGCGCCCACGTTGGCGCGTGGGCGGCACTTTCTTGCCGGGCGCCTTGGCGCGTCTTGAAGCGGCGATGAAAAGTTCTCCGTTTCGCTGAAAGCGCTAAGCTGGCCACCGCCATGGACACGCCGGCCACCGATGCACCGCTGCGCTTCGGGAGCTTCGAGCTGCACAGGCGCGAGCGGCGCCTGCTGGTGGACGGTCGCGTCGCGACGCTGGGCGCGCGCGCGTTCGACGTGCTGGTTGTCCTGGCCGAGCGACAAGGCCGTCTCGTCGACAAGCCGACGCTGATGGACTTGGTCTGGCCAGGCCTGGTCGTGCTGGAGAACAACCTGGCGGCGCAGGTCAGTGCGCTGCGCAAGCTGCTCGGCGACGGCGTCATCGCCACCATCCCCGGACGCGGCTACCGCTTTGTCGCGCGCCTTCTGGCGGAGCCAGCGGCTGCCGAAGCGCGGACGGTGCTGGCCGTCACAGTGGCCGTCCCGGCCCTGCGCACCAACTTGCCGGTCGAGCTGCCGGCATTGCTCGGCCGCGCGGATGAACTGGCCACGCTGCGCGCGCTGGTCGACCGCCACCGGCTCGTCAGCGTGGTCGGCGCCGGCGGCGTTGGCAAGTCGCTGCTGACGCAGCATCTGCTGGCGACACGTCGAGACGCTTACCCCCACGGTGTCTGCTGGATCGAACTCGGCGGCGTGGCCGATGCGCAGGCGCTGCCCGGCGCAGTGGCCGCCGCGCTCGGTATCGAAAGCGGTGCGGGCGACACGATGGCCGCCTTGGTGGATGCAGTGCGGCCGCTGACCCTGCTGCTCGCGCTGGACAACGCCGAGCACCTGCTCGCCCACGCGGCCTCGCTGTGCCAGGCGCTTCACGACGCGGTGCCCGGCCTGCGCCTGCTCGTGACGAGCCAGGCCCCGCTGCACCTCGCCACCGAGCAGGTGCTCAGGATCGAGCCGCTGGCCGTGCCCGAGAGCGAGTTGCCGGCAGCGCAAGCGCTGAGCTTCGGGTCGGTCGCGCTGTTCGTCGAGCGGGTGCGCGCAATCGACCGTCGCTTCGAGCTTGTCGACAGCAACGCCGCGGCGGTGATCGAGTTGTGCCGCGCGCTCGATGGCCTGCCGCTCGCGATCGAGCTTGCTGCTGCGCGGGCGCCGCTGCTCGGCGTGTCGTGGCTTCTCGCCTCGATGCGCGATCGCTTCGCGCTGCTCACCCAAGGGCGCAACCGCGCTGCGCCCGAACGGCAGCGCACCCTGCACGCCACGCTCGAGTGGAGCTACGGATTGCTCGACGAGCGCGAGCAGCGGGTGTTCCGGCGCCTGGGTATGCTGGCCGGCAGCGCGTCGCTGGCGTTGATCGAGGCGCTGCTGGTCGACGGTGATGACGACGTCTGGGCCGTGGTCGACGCACTGGACACGCTGGTCGACCGCTCGCTGGTCGCGGTGCTGGCCCCGGGTGACGATGGCAACGTGGAGCCACGCTACCGGCTGCTCGAGACGCCTCGCGCGTTCGCGCTCGAGTGCCTTGATCGCTGCGGCGAACGCGCTGCGCTGCAGCGGCGCCGCGCACTCGCCGTTGCTGCAATACTCGATGCTGCCTACGACGAATACTTCAGCGGCCGGGTCGGGGCCGACGATTGGCTGCACCAGCGCGAGCCCGATCTCGACAACGCCCGCGAGGCGCTGCACTGGGCCCGCGCGGCGGGCGACACCGAGCTCGAGTTGCGCATCGGCACCACGATGCTGCGCGCACTGCCGCCGTCGCTGCACCCCGAGCGCCTCGCGTTGGCCGACGCCGTCGAGGCGCGTGTGGTCGAGCAGCCGGAGGCGCTGCAGATGAAGGCGTGGATCGAGCTGAACTGCGTGCTCGCCGACCCCCGCAAGGCACGCAGCCGGGCCGCAGCCGACCGCGCGCTGGCCATTGCGCGCCGCCTCGATCCCACGCAGCCCGACCGCTTTGCGCTCTACCACGCGCTGGCCCGGGCGGCGAGCGCCGCTGCGCAGACCGACGACCTGCCGGCCGCGCGAGGATTGCTCGCTGAAATGCAACCCCTCGAAGACCCGGCGTGGCCGCCGCAGCGGCTGTTGTGGGGAGCCGAGGCGGCACAGTGGGTCGCCCGCATGGGCGGCGACACCGCCGAGGCCTTGCAAAGCGGGCGACGCCTGCTCGCGCTGGACCGGGCCCGCGGCAGCCACGCGTCGATCGCGACGGGCAACCTGATCGATGCCGAGCTCGCGGCTGGCCACGCGCAGGCCGCGGCACGTCTCGGCGCCGAACTGGTGGAGTCGCTGCGCCGCACGCGCCACGAATACAGCCTGGCCTTCGCGCGCATCAACCTGCTCGCCGCGTTGCTGGCACTGGATGACGCGGTGCACGCGCGCGTTGTGGCCTGCGAGGCGTGGGCGCGCGCGGGTGCGTTCGAGCTGCAGCACGTTGCAGCGGCCTACCTGGCGCTGCTCGCGGCGATCGAGGGGCGGCCGCGCGCAGCCGTGCGGCTGGCAGCGTATTCCCAGGCCTTGTACACCGCGCGCCATGAGGCCCGCGAGCAGAACGAAACGGCGGCCACACAGCGGGCACTGCAACTCGCACGGCACTCGCTCGACGACGCCACGATCGTGCGGCTGCAGGCCGAGGGCACGGCGCTAGACGATGCCGAGATCGACGCCGTCGCATTCGCCCGCGACGACGCATCGTGATTGCGACTTTCAACGTGGCCAGAGCAACGACTGAGGCTGATCTGCCGTTGCCCGGCATGCGGTCCGACATGCGCTGGATCAAGAGCCCGACCTGGGACTTCGTTTGGGTCCTCAATGCGGTGTGGTTGGCCCCACTGGTCTTTCTGCTGGCGCGGGGTCATGACGACGTGCGCACCAGCCCAGTAGATTGGCTGTTCTTCGCCCTCACGGTGCCTCTGTGGTTCGGCCACCGTGTCTCGTCGGCGTGGCTGGCCTACGCGACCCCGGCCTACCGCCCCCTGCTCGCCACGCAGCGGCTGCGCTTTGTGGTGGCCCCGCTGGCCATCGCCGTGGCCTGCTTTGCCGTCCTGCTGGCTCCCGAGAGCGAGTTGCCGATACCCCTCACCGAGCGTGTGGTCTGGCTCGCCGTCCTGGACTACCTGCTGGTGAGTTACCACTTTGCCGCCCAGCACTTCGGGCTGCTCAGTCTCTACCGCGCGCGCGCGGGACGAGCCTCGGACGCGCCTGCGCGACGGCTCGATCGGTGCTTCGCGCTGGTCGTCGGCGGCGGTTTCGTCGTGCTGGCGGAGGCGCTGGCTGGATCGATCGCCTACCAGGGCCGCTGGATCGACCCGCTGCTGGGAGCGGTCGGGTCCGACCTGTTCGCGCGCACCCTGCACGATGGCGGCATCGCCCTCGTCGTGATCCTGACCGCCCTGATGCTGCGCGCCGAACTGCGCTCGCAACGCCCGTCGCTGCCGCGCGTGGCCTACGTCCTCGGCGTCTCGGCCATGGTGCTGTTCGCCTTCCTCGCGCGCGACCCCTTCCTGTTCGTCGTGCTGTGGAGCGTGCAGCATTGGAGCGCCGCGATGGGCCTCGCCTCGCTCGCGGCTTGCGGTGGAGCCCAGGAGTGCGGCGCACACTGGCAACGGCTGCTGGCGCCCGTCAATCGGCGCGGCTGGGCGGTGCTGCTCGTGCTCGCCGTCGTCTCCACCCTGCTGCTGCCGCTGATGGAGGTGGAGGCGGTGTCCGACGAATACGTCTACGCCGACCGCATCTTCGGCGAAGCGGCGTGGTGGCTGCGCTCATCGCCCTTCGTGCCAGCGCTGCTGGCCCTGGGTTTTGCGAGCGGCTTCATCCACTACCTGCTGGATCGCGCCGCCTTTCGCTTCTCCTCGCCCGACGTGAGGCAAGCGGCCCGCGGCCTGCTGTCGGCTTCAAGCGGCAGCGATGGCCCGCTCTGGAGTCAAATCAGGGGCCGCGGCCGGGCACCCTGACTCGGGCGCGATACAGGCTGTGGGTGGCGGTGATGAACAGGCTGCAGCGGTCGGCCTCGCCCCAGGTGAAGTTGGCCGCGCTCTCCGGCACGTGGATCACGCCCAGGCAATTTGCCGCATGGTCGAACACGTGGATGCCGCCGGGGCCGGTGCAGTAGAGGTTGCCCTGGCTGTCGATCTTCATGCCGTCGGGCGCACCTGGCCCTTTGCCCGACACTTGCGCCCAGAGACGGCCGCCGCTCACTGTGCCGTCGGCCGCGACGTCGAAGACGCGGATGTGCTGGCGCTCGGTGTCGTTGACAAAGAGCAGGGCTTCGTCGGCCGAGAAGCACAGCCCGTTGGGTTGCCCGAAATCGCTCGCCAGCAGCGTCAGCGCTGCGCCGTTGGCAGCGACGCGGTAGACGCCGCGAAACGCCAGCTGGGGCTCGCGCTCGACGCCGTAGTAGGCCATGCGGCCATAGCCCGGGTCGCTGAAGTAGATGGCGCCGTCTGACTTGACGACGACGTCGTTGGGGCTGTTCAACTCCTTGCCCTCGTAGTGGCTGGCCAAGACGGAGATGCGGCCGTCTGCCTCGGTGCGCGTCACGCGGCTGGTGGCGTGCTCGCAGGCGATCAGCCGCCCCTGGCGATCGGCAGTCAGGCCATTGGCCATGTGGCTGGGTTCGCGAAAGACGGTCACCCCGGCGCCCGCGCTCCAGCGATGGATGCGATTGCCAGGAATGTCGCTGAACAGCAGGCACTGCTCCTGCGCGTTCCACAACGGCCCTTCGGTGAAGCCAAAGCCGGTGGCCACCTTCTCGCATTCGACGGCGTGTCCCACCAAGGCGGTGAAACTCGGATCGCGACTCTCGAGCGTCATAGCTTGCCGGCCTTCTTGAGCTCGGCCACTGTGGTGCCGCCGACATACCAATCCTCGGCCGTGACATCCTCGAAGACGACCCAGATCGCTTCGGGCGGCAGCACCGCCACTTCACTGATCGCCGCGGTGATGCGGCGCGACATCTCGTCTTTGCGTTGCTGCGAATGGCCTTGAAGGATCCGCACGTTCACAAACGGCATGGTGTCTCTCCTAGAAGATCGGTGTTGCCTGGCTTCGTGGCGCGACAGCGCGATCGCGGGTTGCGAATCCGCCTGCGCCTGATCATGGAACCCGAAAGCATAGCGCTGCGGCGCCGACCAGTTCTCAATGCAAGAGCGCACCTCGGGTCTTGCGTTCGGGTCGGCCAATGGCAACCCGGCACCCCCGACCTCTACGCCTTCGGCATTTCCCTGGCTGTGCCTTCGAGCAACCGCGTGATCAAGTCGTGGACACTGCGAATCTCTGCACCGTACGGTAGCGCGCCGCGGCCAGTGAAGAACAGACCATGGCGTACATCGCCGCGCAACGCTGCCGAGAGCTGCTGATCGATGCAGAACTGACCGACGTTGGCGTTGCCGTCGCGCAGTCCACATTGGGCGAGGCAATCAAACGACTTGGTGCAGCGCGACCGGACGCGGGCTTGCGCCCGAAGGCGCGGCAGGGCGTTGAGGTAGCCCATCAGCCAGGGCGTCGCCACTGCGCGTGCAGGTAGTCCGGCGACGCTCATGAACTCGACTTTGTCTTCCTCCCGTGCTTCGGCAAGGATGCGCTTGAACTCCGGGTGAGCATCACTCTCGATCGTTACTGCAAAGGGCGTACCCAGCTGTACACCTGCGGCGCCCAGACCCTGAAGCCGGATGATGTCGACTCGCGTGCGAATGCCGCCTGCGGCGATCACCGGGGTCGTCTCTTCAATGCCGGCTGCGCGCAGCAGCGCCAATGTCTCCGGCACGCTGCGCTCGAAGTCGAATCGCGGATCGCCCAAGTCCTCCACGCGCGCCGCCCCCAAGTGGCCGCCGGCGAACGCCGGATGCTCCAGCACGATGGCGCTCGGCATTCGCTTCTTGCGTTCCCACTTGCGCAGCAGGATCTGCACGCCTCGCGCGTCCGACAGGATCGGCACCAGAGCGACGCCGGGGTGATCGGAAGTCAGATCGGGCAGATCGAGGGGCAATCCGGCGCCGACCACGATGGCGTCGATGCCGGATTCGACCGCCTGCTTCACGTGCGCGGCGTAGTCGCTCACTGCTCGCATCACGTTCACCGCAAGCAGGCCATGTCCTCCCGCAATCCGGCGAGCGGCCGCGATTTCCCTGCGCAGAGCCTCCAAGTTGGCCGCATCCACGCAGGCCTTGGTCGTCGCCCTCAGCCCGACGCTGTGGGTGCGTGCCAGCAGATCGGGGTGATGGTGGCGCAGTTCGACGGAGCTCAGCGTGCCGACGCCACCTTCAGCGGCGACCTGGCCCGCAAGGCGGTGCGCGGAAACGCCGATCCCCATACCACCTTGCACGATCGGCAACAGCGCTCTCCCGGCGAGCCGCATCGGGGCGACGCCGCTGGCATCGAGCAACCGCTGCGACTGGAGTGGGATCATGGGGTCATGCGAGTACCGCGACACTAGAGAAAGCGCACACCGGTTTCTCTGATGGAGATCAAGAATGGGACGGAAACGCAGAGACTCGATTGCATCGCGGCGCAATGTGCGATCGCCAGCGGCACCACAGCAGGTGCGATGCGCGCAGCAACTGCAGATCCCTGACCGTGCACGCCCGAGAATTGCACTGCGCCACTGATCTGCATCAACCGCACCAGGCATTCCGCCGTTATTCTGGTACTTCCATACCAATTTCGGTGAGCGAGTCAGATGGAACGGTCGCGACAGGTCAGCCGCTTGCTCGACGAGGAGCACACCGCCAGCCTTGACATCTTGTGTCAGGTCGAGCAGCGCCTGGGTCGGCTATCCAGTAGCTCAGTGCCGACGGATCCGGAGCTCGGCGCGTTGATCGCGCGCTTTGTCCACTACCTGTCCCGTGACGTCGCCCGCCATTTCGAGTTCGAGGAGGGCGAGCTGTTTCCTCGTTTGGAAGACAGCGGCGATGGTGACATCGTGCTGCTCCTGCGCGAGGAGCACGACGCCATGCGCGAACTGGCGAGCGAACTGGTGCCGCAGGCCGAGTCCGCCATGCACGGCACACTCGATGCTGAGGGCTTGCGCAGGCTGCGAAGCGCCGCCTTGGAGATGGTGGAGCGGCAGGTCGCGCACATCCAAAAGGAGGCCATGGCCCTGCTGCCGATGCTCGACGACCTCCTCGATGAAGAGACCGATCAGCAGCTCGCGCTTTCGTATGCCGCAAGCGGATGACCGGCGATGCCAAGCGCGCCGCCTGAGCGCCGCAGGTCAGTGCATCCCCTCGTACTTGGCAAGCAGCTCGTCGGGCGACTCGACGAAATCGGGGTGCTGCACGATGCAGTCGGCCGGGCACACGAGCTTGCACTGCGGCTCGTCCTCGGCGCCGACGCATTCGGTGCAGCGCAGCGGGTCGATCACGTAGATCGGATCGCCGACCGCGATCGCTTCGTTCGGGCACACGGGCTTGCAGGCGTCGCAAGCGGTGCAGTTGTCGTTGATCAGCAGGGCCATGGGGATTACTCCTTGATCGTGTTAGCGCGGCGGCGACCGCTTTCCATTCACGCGGCGGCGACCGCCTCGAGTTCCTTCAACTTGGCGTGGCGGTAGGCACCCCACAGCGCAGCGCCGATCGCGCCGGCGTAAATCGAGTCGGGGTGCGACACCGACTGCACCTGCACCTTCTCGTTGACCATCTCTTCCTGCACCGCGGCGAGCAGCCCGGCGTCGAGTGCCAGGCCGCCGGTGAGCAGCGCGGTGCCGCCCTTGACGCCGGTGACTTTCAGCAGCTTGACGATCCGCGAGGCCATTGAAAGGTGGATGCCTTTGAGGATGTCGGGTGTCGCGATGCCGCGGCTGACCATGTTGATGACATCGGTCTCGGCCAGCACAGCGCAGATCGAGCTCACCTTCTCGGGGTTCTGTGACGTCTTCGACAGCGGGCCGATCTCCTCGATCGCGACGCCGAGGTAGCGCGCGATGTTCTCGAGGAACTGCCCGGACCCCGACGCGCACTGGCTGGTCATCTTGTAGCTCAGCACCTTGCCGCGTTCGTCGATCGCGATCGCGCGGCCGTTGAGCGCGCCGACGTCGACCACCGCGCGCGCGTCGGGCCGCAGGAACACGCCGCCGCGCGCGGGGGTGGTCATCGAATAGAAGTGGCCGGTGGCGAACTTGACGTTCTCGCCTTCGCCGGTGGTGGCGATGTAGTCGACGTCGTTGGCGGCGAGCCCGGCTTCCGCGAGCACGCCGTCGCGTCCTTCGCTGGCCAGCGTCATCGGGTCGCGCCGGCGGATGCGCTCGCAGCGTTTGGCGAGCCATGTCGGCGCGCCCTGGTCGTCGAACGAGAACAGCACCGACTTCACCGCGCCGGAGCCGATGTCGATGCCGATGGTGTGAATCGATTTCATTGAGCCCCCTTGGCCCTTCGGGCTGTCCCACGTAGAGGCAGTGATCGCCTTCGGAGCGGCCGTGCGCCGATCATGTTCATGCCTTGGCCTCCAGCGTCTTGCCCTCTTCGACCACCGCGCGCCACGCGAAGGTGGCACCGCCCAAGGCG
>JBIODO010000023.1:0-20481 GCA_044445225.1 Burkholderiales bacterium | reverse complement strand
GCTGCTGCGCCGCCTCGAGCACCGCATCCAGTACCTCGACGACCAGCAGACCCATGTGTTGCCCACCGCCGACGCCGATCTGACCTGGATCGCGCGCTCGCTGGGCGACACCTCCGACGGCGGCGCCCGCCATCTGCTCGACCAGCTCGGCTCGGCGCGCGAGTTCGTCGCCAACGAGTTCGACGCGCTGCTGCACGACGGACAAGCGCCGGTGCCTGCCAACCGCTCCTCCGGCGGCTGCAAATCGTGCGGCCAGGCCGCGCTGCCGATCGATGCACTGGGCGAGCACGCCGCGCTGCCCGCTGCGCTGGCGCAGCGTGTGACCGCCTGGTCGGCCCAGGCGCGGGTGCAAGGCCTGCGCGACGAAACCAAGCTGCGCCTGGGGCGCGTGGTGCAACGCGCCGCGGCCTGTGTGGCCGATGGGTCGTGCACCGAAGAGGCCGCGCTTCGTTTCGTCGACTGGCTGGAGCCGCTGCTGCGGCGCGAGTCGTACGTGGCGCTGCTCGACGAGCGGCCTGAGGTGCTCAAGCGTCTGTTGCGGCTGCTCGGCCTGGCGCGCTGGCCGATGCAGTACCTGATGCGCCACCCCGGCGTCATCGACGAGCTGGCCGATCCGCGACTGCTGCACGAGCGGTTTCGCCGTGACGAACTGACCGCCGACCTCGATGAGCGTCATGCGGGCTGGCAACGCAGCGGCCAGGCCGACGAGAGCGCATTGCTCGACACCCTGCGCCATGCCCACCATGCCGAGGTGTTTCGCACGCTGGTGCGCGACGTCGAAGGCCTGATCACCGTGGAGCAGGTGGCCGACGACCTTTCGGCGTTGGCCGATGCGCTGATCGACTGCACGCTGCGCTGGGCCTGGGCGCGCGTGAAGAACCGCCACCGCGAGTCGCCCCGGCTGGCCGTGATCGCCTACGGCAAGCTCGGTGGCAAGGAGCTCGGCTACGGCAGCGACCTCGACGTGGTGTTCCTGTATGACGATGGCGACGAGGCCGATGCCGACCAGGCGCAGGATGTGTATGGCGCCTTCGTGCGCAAGCTGATCACCTGGTTGACGCTGCGCACCCCAGCCGGCCAGTTGTTCGACATCGACACTGCGCTGCGGCCCAACGGCAATTCGGGCCTGCTGGTGACGTCGATCGCGTCGTTCGAGCGCTACCAGCAGGGCCGCGGCAGCAACACCGCATGGACTTGGGAGCACCAGGCACTGACGCGGGCGCGCTTCTGCGCCGGTTGCGCCGATCTGGCGCCGCGCTTCGACGCCGTGCGCGCCCAGGTGCTCGGCGCCGCGCGCGACACCGATGCGCTGTCCGGTGAAGTGGTCACGATGCGCCGGCGCGTTCAGGCCGCGCACCCGGTGCCGGCGGGGGTGTTCGACGTCAAGCACAGCCCGGGCGGCATGATGGACGCCGAGTTCGCGGTGCAGTATCTGGTGCTCGCGCACGCGCATCGCCATGCCGACCTGATCGACAACGTCGGCAACATCGCGCTGCTGCAGCGTGCAGAGGCTCATGGGCTGCTGCCGCAGAATGTCGGCCAAGACGCCGCGCAGGCCTATCGCGAACTGCGGCGCGCCCAGCACCGCGCGCGCCTGGACGAGCAACCCACGCAGTTCGCGCCCGCCACGCTGGCGCACGAGCGTGACGCCGTGGCCGCCTTGTGGCGCGCGGTGTTCGGCTGAGGGCTGCCACGCTGCCCAATCCGCGCGACCCGGCCGCGGTGGCGGCGCCGCACGTGGCGTCGCCCGCCTGGTGGTGGCTGGCGGCGGTGCTCGCCGGCGGCAGCCTGCTCGCCGCGGGGACGGACCCGCGGCAGCTCGATTGGCAGCCCACGCTGGCGCTGACGCAGCCGTGGCGTTGCTGGAGCGCGGCCTGGGTGCATTGGAGCGATGGCCATCGTTGGGCCAACCTGGCGGGCACGCTGCTGGTGGCGGCATTGGGCTGGCGCGCGAATTGCGATCGCCTCGACAGCCTGGCTTGGTTCGTCGCCTGGCCATTGACGCACCTGGGTCTGCTGTTGCAGCCGGCCCTCGCGCACTACGGCGGCCTGTCCGGGGTACTCCACGGCGGGGTCGTGGTGGCCGCGGTGTCTTTGATGCAGCGGGAGCACGGTGCCCGACGCGCCCTCGGTGTTGCAATCCTGTCGGGCGTGGCACTGAAGGTCGTCCTCGAACAGCCGTGGCAGGGCGCACTGCAACGGGTGCAGGGCTGGGACATTCCCATCGCCCCTGGCGCCCACCTGAGCGGAGCTCTGATGGGCGCCGGCTGCGCGCTCGCCGCAGTGTGCTGGCGCCTGCGACTGAAAGGGTTCTGAAATTCTTGCGAGGTTTCAGCAGTTTGCAGCGTATACCGCACAGGCGTGCCGTCACGTTCGCGGCACCGCCTTTGTTCAACGCATCGTCCCTAGTATCAAAATGGACAACGCGCCAACGCAACGGAACTCTGAGCACGACATCGAATCACACGTGCAGTTGCGCATCCGCCACGGGGGCGTTTGCGTAGATGAGTACCGCGTGCCGCGAGCGAGGCAGAGCGGTGAGCCTGATGTGTTTATTGCTGTGCAGCCCGTCGGACGAGCCGACGGAAATCCCGGAGCGCTTCTCCTCCTCCTCCCTCCCTCCCTCCTTCGCTCGGGGGCGCTGCACGGCAACTTTCTTTCACGGCGGCGCGACGGCTCTCGCCGCGCGTGCCGCGACGCGGCTGGCTAGCGCAGCCAGCCCTTGCGCCGAAAGTAAATGAACGGCGCCACCACCGAAGCCACCATCAGCGCCAGGGCCAGCGGGTAACCCCAGGCCAAGTGCAACTCGGGCATGAACTGAAAGTTCATGCCGTAGATGCTGGCGATCAGGGTCGGGGGCAGCAGCGCCACGCTGGCCACCGAGAAGATCTTGATGATCTTGTTCTGGTTGATGTTGATGAAGCCGACGACGGCATCCATCAGGAAGTTGATCTTGTCGAACAGGAACGCGGTGTGCGAGTCGAGCGAGTCGATGTCGCGCATGATTTGCCGCGCCTCTTCGAACTGCTCGGCGTTGAGCATGCGGCTGCGCATCATGAAGCTGAGCGCGCGGCGGGTGTCCATCACGTTGCGGCGGATGCGCCCATTGAGGTCTTCCTCACGCGCAATGGCGGCCAGCGCCGCGGCGGCCGCTTTGTCGTCGACCTCCTGCTTGAGCACCCCGTTGCCAACGGCCTCCAGATTGTCGTAGATGCCCTCCAGCGCATCGGCCGAATACTCGGCATCGGCGTCGTACAGCTTGAGCAGCACGTCCTTGGCGTCTTCGATCAGCGCCGGGATGCGGCGGGCGCGCATGCGCAGCAGCCGGAACACCGGCAAGTCCTCGGCATGCACCGAGTGCAGTACGCCATCCTTGAGGATGAACGCCACGCGCACATTGCGCGACAGGTTCTCGTCGTCGATCAGGAAGTCCGAACGGATGTGCAGCTCGCCGTTGTCTTCTTCGTAGAAGCGCGCCGACTCCTCCAGATCGTCGTCGACGATGTCCTCGGGCAGCGCCAGAGTGAAGCGCTCGGCAATCCAGCGTTTCTCTTCTTCGGTGGGTGCCTCCAGGTCAACCCAGATCGGGCGCACAGCCGCCAATGCCTTGGCGCTGTCGATCTCCTCCTGAACCAGCCGACCGTTGACGAGCGTGAAGACGTTGAGCATGCGGTGAACTCCAACGCCCGGACGACGATGTCAGCGTCGGACGTGGCTGGCTTCGGCCCGGTCGGACGTCCACCCTCGGATATTCGTACCGTCGCGTCGGCAATCGGCACGAGCGGCTGGCGCAGATTCGGCCTCGGCCGTCCACGCAGGGTTGCAAGGCGCGCGATTATGGCACCCGTGTGCCGCGCCTCCGCGCACGCAATGCGACCGCGACGCCAGCCTGCAAACCGATGGATCCTACAACGCGAGGTGGGCTTGTGGGTGGACTTGAAGCGGCGCACACTGGTTCGCAGCCGCTGTGCAATGGGCGCACGGAGCACGACGACCCTTCGTCGATGCTGGCCCGGGCTGGCGGCCTGATCGCTCGACTTGGGAAAGGAAGTTCCGATGAATTTGACGATCAGCGGGCATCACCTCGAGGTGACGCCCGCGCTGCGGGAGTATGTGCTAACAAAACTCGATCGAGTGACGCGGCACTTCGATCAGGTGGTCGACATCACCGTGCTGCTGTCGATCGAGAAGCTGCGAGAAAAGGAGCGGCGCCAGAAGGCGGAGGTCACGGTGCATGTCAAGGGTCGCGACATCTTCGTCGAGCAATCGCATGAAGACCTGTACGCCGCCATCGACCAACTGATGGACAAGCTCGATCGTCAAGTGTGTCGCCACAAGGACAGGGTGCAGGACCACCATCGTCCTGCGCCGAAGCGGATCGCCGCCTGACGCGAAGCTGACAGGCAATCACCGCGAAACGGCCCTTCGGGGCCGTTTCCATTGGGGCTGCTCTCTATTTCGACCCCGACGCAACACCCCGCAAGCGCGTGACCTGTCTACCGTGCAGTGCAGCAATGCGTTTCTATAATTCACTGTTCTGTCATGGGACTCTCGCGGCCGTCAGCGGCGGTCGTCGGGTGTTGAACGATGAATCGTCTCGCTGCCATCCTGCCCGCCGGCAACGTGCTGGTGAATGTGGAGGCCACAAGCAAGAAGCGCGCTTTCGAGCACGCCGGGATGCTGTTCGAGAACCTGCACTCGATTGCGCGCGCGACCATCACCGACAACTTGTTTGCCCGCGAGCGCCTGGGCTCAACCGGTTTGGGTCACGGCGTAGCCATTCCCCATGGCCGCATCAAGGGCCTGAAGAGCCCGTTGGCCGCGGTGCTGCGCTTGCAGCAGCCGATCGCCTTCGATGCCCCCGATGATGAACCGGTGAACCTGCTGATCTTCCTGCTGGTCCCCGAGGCGGCGACGCAGCGCCACCTGGAGATCCTCTCCGAGATCGCCGAGATGCTCTCGGACCGCTCGTTGCGCGATCAGCTGCAAAACGAGCCCGATGCCGCCACGTTGCACCGGTTGATCCACGACTGGCACCCGGCGAACACGCTCGCCTGAGCGCGCCGGGCCGCCACACGACGGCACGCCATGAAGCCCACTTCAGTCAGTGCCGAGGCGTTGTTCGAGGCGCAGCGCGAGGTGTTGCACTGGGAGTGGGTTGCCGGACATGCCCACCCGGAGCGGCGTTTCGACGACGCCGCCGTGCGCGACGCACAGTCGGCAGCCGATCTGGTGGGCTATCTCAACTACATCCATCCGTATCGCGTGCAGATCGTCGGCCATCGCGAGGTCGCGTACTTGTCGGCGGTGAGCCCCGAAGACCAGGAGCGGCGGATCTCGCGCATCGTGACACTGGAACCGCCGGTGCTCATCACCGCCGACGGCGTGGCACCACCGCAGCGGCTGGTGGCGATGTGCGATCGCGCCGAGATCCCACTGTTCGTCACCGGGGAGTCGGCCGGCCAGGTGATCGACGTGGTGCGCAGCTATCTGGCGCAGCACTTTGCCGAGCGCACCACCCGCCACGGCGTGTTCATGGACATCCTCGGCCTGGGCGTGCTGCTCACCGGCGAGTCGGGACTGGGCAAGAGCGAGCTCGGGCTGGAACTCATTTCGCGCGGCCACGGCCTGGTGGCCGACGACGCGGTGGATCTGTACAAGGTGTCGCAGTCGTCGCTCGAAGGCCGCTGCCCGGAGTTGCTGGCCAACCTGCTCGAGGTGCGTGGCATCGGCCTGCTGGACATCAAAGCCATCTTCGGCGAGACCGCGGTGCGCCGCAAGATGCGCCTGAAATTGATGGTGCACCTGGTGCGCAAGGAAACCATGGAGCGCGACTTCGAGCGCCTGCCCTACGAGCCGCTGTACGACGACATCCTCGGCATCGCGGTGCGCAAGGTGATCATCGCGGTGGACGCCGGACGCAACCTGGCGGTGCTGGTGGAGGCGGCGGTGCGCAACACCATCTTGCAGTTGCGCGGCATCGACACCTACCAGGAGTTCATCGCCCGCCACCAGAAGGCTATGGACCAGAACCCCGGTTGACCGCGTCGGCCGCGCCGCGACCTATTTGCCTGGCCGGTGCGGGCAATTCTTCTTGGTGCACACGGCGTACAACGACAGCGCGTGGTCATTCAGCTCGAAGCCGCGCGCTTGCGCCACTGCGCGCTGGCGCTGCTCGATTTGCGCGTCGTAGAACTCCTCGACGCGGCCGCAGGTCACGCACACCAGGTGGTCGTGGTGCTGGCCTTCGTTGAGCTCGAACACCGACTTGCCCGATTCGAAGTGGCTGCGCTTGAGCAACCCGGCCTGCTCGAACTGCATCAGCACCCGGTAGACGGTGGCCAAGCCGATGTCGGCGTCCTCGTTGAGCAACGCCTTGTAGACGTCTTCGGCCGTCATGTGCCGCACTGCCGTCTTCTGAAAGACCTCGAGGATCTTGATGCGCGGCAGCGTGGCCTTCAGACCGCTGCTCTTGAGTTCGTCAACATGGGTCATGGCGCTGGCGTGCCGCTGAAAAGGCGAGTGAAAGCGGACCGATAGAATCGCCGCATCATAGCCAGCCTGTGCCTCGCGAGCGCGGCCAACCCTGCTTGCACTCACCCATGCCCGGCCATCCCACCTTTCGAACCCGCACGCCGGCCCTGGCGGCAGCGCTGATCTACACCTTGGGCGGCTGCTCGGCGGTGTCGTCGGACGGCAGCCTGCTCGGGATCGTGACCCCATATCGCATCGACATCGTCCAGGGCAATGTCGTCACCAAGGAGCAGTTGGCCCTGGTGAAGCCCGGCATGAGCCGCGTGCAGGTGCGCGACATGCTCGGCTCGCCCTTGTTGACCGATCCGTTCCACGCCGACCGCTGGGACTACGTCTTCACCATCGTGCGTCCCGGCACGCCGCCGCAACGCCGCAGCGTGGTGGCCAGGTTCGAGGGCGACCGGCTCCTGGGCGTTGAGGCGCCCGACCTGCCGTCCGAACGCGAATTCGTCGCGCAGATCAGCCGCACCTCGGCCAGCGGCAAGGTGGTCGCGCTTGAGTTGACGCCAGAAGAGCGATCGGCGTTGCCGGTGCCGCCCAAGCCACCAGCGGCGGCGCCCGCACCCGAAATCGGGCCCACGCGAACCTATCCCCCGCTGGAGCCGAATTGACGTCGGCACCGCCACTGGCCGTGGCCGTGGCCGGCGCGACCGGCCGCATGGGGCGCATGCTCATCGAAGCGGTGGTGCGCGCGGTCGACTGCCGCCTCAGTGGCGCACTCGAGGTGTCGGGCAGCGCCTCGTTGGGCCACGACCCTGCCGCGTTCATGGGCGTTGACAGCGGCGTGCGGCTGACGAGCGACTTGCGCCAGGGCATCGCCGGCGCGCAGGTGCTGATCGACTTCACGCGGCCGGAAGGCACGATGGCGCACTTGGCCGTGTGCCGCGAACTCGGCGTGTCGGCCGTCGTCGGCACCACCGGGTTGTCGGCGCAGCAAAAGGACGAGGTCGCGCGCATTGCGCAGCAGATACCGATCGTGATGGCGCCCAACATGAGCGCCGGCGTCAACGTCGTCTTCAAGCTGCTCGACATGGCCGCGCGGGCGTTGAACGAAGGCTACGACATCGAGATCATCGAGGCCCACCACCGCCACAAGGTCGACGCCCCGAGCGGCACTGCGCTGCAGATGGGCGAAGTGGTGGCCCGTGCACTGGGTCGCGACCTGGCGTCGAGCGCGGTCTACGGCCGCGAGGGCATCACCGGCGAGCGCGACCCCTCGACGATCGGATTCTCATCGCTGCGCGGCGGCGACATCGTCGGCGACCACACGGTGCTGTTCGCCGGCACCGGCGAGCGCATCGAGATCACTCACCGCGCCGCCAGCCGCGCGACCTATGTACAAGGCAGCCTGCGCGCGGCACGCTTTTTGGTCGGCAAGCGCCACGGCCTGTTCGACATGCACGACGTGCTGGGCCTGCGCTGATGCTGGGGCTGCAACAGTTTTGGCAGCAGACCGACGGCGTCGGGCGCGCCGTGGCCACGTTGCTGCTGGCGATGTCGATCAGCGGCTGGGTGGTGATCCTGTGGAAGGCCTGGGTGCTGCAGCGGGCGCGCCGCGACATCTCGCGCGCAGTGCCGGCATTTTGGGCGGCCGAAACCGTCGACAGCGCGCGCGGCCGGTTGCAATCGCTTGACCGCGAACAGGTGCTTGCACCCTTGCTGGCCGCCGCCATCGCACGGCCCGCCGCCGGCACGCTGGAGACCGCGGGCGTGCTCGATTCGCAACTCACGCGCCGCCTGCGCGACGCACTGCACGGCGGCTTGGCGCACCTGCAGTACGGCCAGACCCTATTGGCCTCGATCGGCAGCACAGCGCCGTTCATCGGCCTGTTCGGCACCGTCTGGGGCATCTACCACGCGCTGGTCAGCATCTCAGCGGCGGGTTCGATCACCATCGAGAAGGTGGCGGGCCCGGTGGGCGAGGCGCTGATCATGACGGCCGCCGGCCTGGCGGTGGCAATCCCGGCGGTGCTGGCCTACAACCTCTATGGCAAGTGGGTCGCAGCCTGTGAGGCCGAACTGGAGGGATTCGCGCACGATCTGCGCGAAATGGCGCTCGACGCGGCCAAGGCGGCCTGATGGCCTTCGGTCGCCTCGAACGCTCGGCATCGGCACAGCCGATGAGCGACATCAACATGACGCCGCTGATCGACGTGATGCTGGTGCTGCTGGTGATCTTCATGATCACCGCGCCGCTGATGACATCGAGCCTCAAGCTCGACTTGCCCCGCGCCGAAGGGGCCAAGCCCACCGACGCGGCGCAATTCGTCACGCTGGCCATCGATCCGCAGGGGCGCTTCTTCTGGGGCGACGAGCCGGTGTCGATCGACACGCTGCGGTTGCGCGTGCGCGAAGCCGCGGTGCGCAACCCGGCCACCGAGGTGCAACTGCGTGCCGACAAGACGGTGACCTATGGGCGCGTGGCCGAGCTGATCGGCGTGGTGCAGGAGGGGGGCCTGTCGCGCGTGGGCTTTGTCACCGAGTCGAAGTCCGAGCCAGCCCGCTGAAGACGCGCGCGGGCACACGAACGTGCCCTCCTACAATCGGCGGCCATGAACGAACGCTACGTTCCCGCCGAGGTCGAAGCCACAGCCCGCGCGCACTGGGACACGCGCGACGCTTACCGCGTCGTCGAAGACCCGAAGAAAAAGAAGTTCTACGCCTGCTCGATGCTGCCGTACCCCAGCGGCCGCCTGCACATGGGGCACGTGCGCAACTACACCATCAACGACATGCTGGCGCGCTACAAGCGCATGCAGGGCTTCAACGTGCTGATGCCGATGGGCTGGGACGCCTTCGGCCTGCCGGCCGAGAACGCGGCCATGAAGAGCAAGGTCGCGCCCGCAGCGTGGACCCACGAAAACATCCGCATGATGAAGGCCCAGTGCCAAGCGCTGGGCCTGGCGATCGACTGGTCGCGCGAGCTCGCGACCTGCGACCCGGCCTACTACAAGTGGAACCAGTGGTTCTTCCTGAAGATGCTCGAGCAGGGCATCGCGTATCGCAAGACGCAGATCGTCAACTGGGATCCGGTGGACCAGACCGTGCTGGCCAACGAGCAGGTGATCGACGGCCACGGCTGGCGCTCGGGTGCGCCGGTTGAGAAGCGCGAGATTCCGGGCTACTACCTCAACATCACGCGCTACGCCGAGGAACTGCTCGACAGCACGCTCAACAAGCTGCCCGGCTGGTCTGACCGCGTACGCCTGATCCAGGAAAACTGGATCGGCAAGAGCCTGGGCGTCAACTTCGGCTTCCCGTACACGATCGACGGCGAGGACCAGTTGCTGCGCGTGTACACCACGCGCGCCGACACCATCATGGGCGTGAGTTTCGTGGCCATCGCGGCGGAGCATCCGTTGGCCACGCGGCTGGCACAAGGCAAACCCGAGCTGCAGCCCTTCATCGACAAGTGCAAGTTGGGTCGGTGATGGAAGCCGACATGGCGACGATGGACAAGGCGGGCGTGCCCACCGGCTTTCACGTCGCCCACCCGCTCATCGGCGCCAACGTCGAGGTCTGGATCGGCAACTACGTGCTGATGGCCTATGGCGAAGGCGCGGTGATGGGCGTGCCGGCGCACGACGAGCGCGACTTCGCATTTGCCAAGAAGTACGGTTTGTCGATCCCGCAGGTGATCGCCGTGAAGGGAGAGACCTTCTCCACCGACACGTGGCAGCCGTGGTACGCCGACAAACAACGTGGCGTTTGCGTCAATTCCGGCAAGTACGACGGGCTTGCCTACGACGCGGCGGTGGACGCCATCGCGGCCGACCTCAAAGCCAAAAGTCTGGGCGACAAGCAGGTGCAATACCGGCTGCGCGACTGGGGCATCAGCCGCCAGCGCTACTGGGGCACGCCGATCCCGATCATCCACTGCGATGCCTGTGGCGTCGTGCCGGTGCCGGAGAAGGATCTTCCGGTGGTGCTACCCGAGCACCTGATTCCCGACGGCAGCGGCAACCCGCTTAACAAGTACGAGCCGTTCCTAAAGTGCACATGTCCGAACTGCGGCAAGCCGGGACGCCGCGAAACCGACACGATGGACACCTTCGTCGACAGCGCCTGGTACTACATGCGCTACTGCTCGTCGGGCGCGCCGACGATGGTCGATGCACGCAACGACTACTGGATGCCAATGGACCAGTACATCGGCGGCATCGAGCATGCGGTGCTGCACCTCCTGTACGCGCGCTTCTGGACCAAGGTGATGCGCGACATGGGGCTGCTGCACTTCGACGAGCCGTTCGAGCGACTGATGAACCACGGCATGCTGCTCAACCACATCTACTTCACGCGCAGCGACAAGGGCGGCAAGGACTACATCCCGCCGCAGGAAGTGAAGCCCACGCTCGACGCGCACGGCCACATCGTCGGCGGCACCACCGCGGGCGGCTCGTCGGTGCAGTACGGCGGCGTCGGCAAGATGGGCAAGACCGAACGCAACGGCGTCGACCCGCAGGACCTGATCGACCAGTACGGCGCCGACATCGCGCGCCTGTTCGTGATGTTCGTCGGCGGCCCCGAAGACGCGTCGGTGTGGTCCGACACCGGGGTGGCCGGCTCGGCGCGCTTCCTGGATCGGCTGTGGCAGTTCGGGATCCGCCAAGAGACCTCGGCGCACCACACGCGTAGCGACGCGACCAGCCTCGGCGCGGCCGCCAAGGCGTTGCGGCGCGAGATCCACAGCTTGCTAAAGCAAGTCAGCTACGACTACGAGCGCATTAAGTACAACACCGTCGTCTCGGGCGCGATGAAGGTGCTGAATGCGCTGGAGGATTTCAAGCCTCAGGCGGGCTCGGCCGGCGATGCGGCGGTGCTGCGCGAGGGCATGTCGGTGCTGCTGCGCGTGCTGTACCCGGCTTGCCCGCATATCACGCAGGTGCTGTGGCAACAACTCGGCTTCGCCGAGGCGGCCGGCGAGTTGCTCGACGCGCCGATGCCCACTGTCGACGAGTCGGCGCTGCTGCAAGACGAGGTCGAACTCGTGCTGCAGATTGCCGGCAAGACGCGCGGCAGCGTTCGCGTCAGCGCGCACGCCGACAAGGCGGCGATCGAACGCACCGCGCTGGCCAGCCCCGAGTACGCCAAGTTCGGCGAAGGCAAGGCCGCCAAGAAAGTGGTGATCGTGCCCGGCCGCCTGGTCAACGTGGTCGTCTGAGACGCGACCGAACGATGCCGGGCCGGCGCGCGTGGATCACAGCGATGCTGGGCAGCGCACTGCTGGCCGCGTGCGGCTTTCAATTGCGCGGCACCACCGAGCTGCCCTTCTCGCGCATTGCGCTGGTGGGCTTCGCTCCGCGTTCGCAGCTGGCCGACGAGTTGCGCCGCACGTTGTCGCAAAGCGCCGAGGTGGTGGCCACGCCGGCCCAGGCGCAGGTCGTGCTGTATGCCCTGAGCGACCGGCGCGAGCGCAGCGTGGTCGCCTCGACCACCGCCTCCCAGGTGCGTGAATTGCAGCTGCGGGTGCGCCTGGAGTTCAAGCTGACCACGCCCGGTGGACGCGAGTTGATCCCGGCCACCGAGCTGCTGCAGACACGCGACATGAGCTACAGCGAAACGGTCGCGCTGGCCAAGGAATACGAGGAGGCAACCCTGCTGCGTGCGATGCAGTCCGACATCGTGGGGCAGCTGATGCGCCGGTTGGCGCATGTGAAAGGCCTCACCGGCTGAGGGCTGACGCTCATGCAACTGCGCCCCGACCAACTCACTGCCGCACTGGCCCGCGGTCTGCGGCCGCTGTACACCGTGCACGGCGACGAGCCGCTGCTGGCCCAGGAGGCGGGCGACCTGATCCGCCAAGCAGCGCGCGACGCCGGCTACGGCGAGCGCAAGGTGTTTAGCGTCACCGGCGCGCACTTCGACTGGTCGAGCCTGCTCGGCGCGTCGCTGGCGATGAGCCTGTTTGCCGAACGCCAGTTGATCGAGATTCGCATTCCCGGCGGCAAACCCGGCAAAGATGGCTCCGAGGCGCTGCAGCGCTACTGCGAGACGCTATCCGACGACGTGATCACGCTGATCCACCTGCCGCGGCTCGATCGCCAACAGCTGGGCAGCGCCTGGTTCAGCGCGCTGGACGGTGCCGGCGTGACCGTGCGCGTCGAGGCCGTGGAACGCCACGCGCTGCCACAGTGGATCGCACGGCGCCTGGCCGCGCAAGGCCAGCGCGTGCAGGATGGCGACGCCGGCGCGCAGACCCTGTCGTTCTTCGCCGATCGGGTCGAGGGCAATTTGCTGGCCGCCCATCAGGAACTGCAGAAGATCGCCTTGCTGTATCCGCCGGGCGTGCTGAGCTTCGAACAGATCGAGGCGGCCGTGCTCAACGTGGCGCGCTACGACGTGTTCAAGTTCGCCGAAGCGGTGCTGGCGGGCCAGACCGCACGCGTGCTGCGCATGCTCGACGGCCTGCGCGCCGAAGGCGAGGCACCGGTGCTGGTGCACTGGACGCTGGCCGAGGATATTCGTGCGCTCAAGCGCGTGAAGGACGCGCTCAGCCAAGGCAAGCCGATGCCGGTGGCGCTGCGCGAGGCGCGTGTGTGGGGCGCCAAGGAACGCTTGTACGAGCGCCTGGTGCCACTGCTGTCGGACCACACGCTGGCCCACTGGCTCGAGGCTGCCAGCGTCTGCGACGGCTTGATCAAGGGACTCAAGCACCCGCATTGGCCGCTCGATGCGTGGGACGGCCTGAAGCGGCTTGCGCTGATGGTGACGCAACACACCGCGGCGCCCAAACCCTCGCAGCCGCTGCGGCTGGCTCTGCAAGCGTCGTTCTGACGAGCCCTCGAGCGCCGGCTCAAATCGGCGCGTTTTCTCGGTCACTCGGAAGGGCGGCTGGTTCAGTACCCTCGTGTGCGCTCCACGACGTGGGCGATCGGCTGCCCGTCGACCAGCGCTTGCACGTTGGCAGCGACCAACTGCGCCGCGCTGCGCGGATCGGTCAGTGCCGCCGCGTGCGGCAGCACCGTCACGCGCGGATGGCGCCAGAACGGGTGCTTGGGGTCCAGCGGCTCGCGCTCGAACACATCGAGCACCGCGTGGCCCAGGCGGCCGCTACCGAGCGCCGCGCGCAGATCGGGTTCGACCACATGGGCGCCGCGTGCCAGGTTGACCAGCGCAGCACCGCGCGGCATCGCCGCAAAGAAGCGGGCGTCGAGCAAACCGCGCGTGGCCGGGGTCAGCGGCAGCAGGTTGATCACGATCGAGCTGCCGCGCAGGCACGGAAACAACGCCTCGTCGCCATGAATGTGCACCACGCCCCGCGGCAGCTCGCGGGGCGTGTCGCTGCGCGTCCAAGCGGTGATGCGGTAGCCCAGTGGCGCCAGGGCGCGCACGCAGGCAGTGCCCATCGTGCCGAGCCCGAGCACGGTGATCGGCAACTCGTCGGCACGCAGTTGCGGCAACTGTCGCCACAGCATCTGCCGTTGCTGCCGCTGGTAGGCGTAGAAGCCACGGTGCAGCGACAGCACGGCCCACACCGCGGTCTCGGCCATCGCGGTGGCCAGTGCCGGGTCGATCATGCGCGCAACCGGCACCTCGGGCGGCACAGTGTCGTCGGTCAGCAAGCTCTCGACGCCTGCCCACAACGACTGAACCAGCCGCAGCCTGGGCAATCCACGCAGGCTGCCCGCCAGCGGATTGGCGACGATCGCCACCTCGATGCGGGTGCGGTCGAACAGTTCATCGGCCGCCACCAGATGGTGTTGCGGCATCGCCTGCGCCAAGGCGGCGTGCCACTGGTCGCGCTCAGCGGCCTCGAAGTTGCCGGCCAACAGCAGGTTCATGGCGCCGCCCGCGAACGCTGCAGCAAGCCTTGCAGCGCATGCAGCACGCTTGCGGCACGCACCTGGGCGCGGTCGCCGTCAAAACGCCGATGCTCGCTGCCGACCTCCAGGGTGCCGTCGCGGTGGCGCACCGCAAAGCCGAACCACACGGTGCCCACCGGCTTGGCGACGCTACCCCCTGCAGGACCGGCGATGCCGGTGACCGATACCGCAAGGTCGGCGCCGCTCGATCCGGCGATGCCCTCAACCATCGCGCGCGCAACGGCTTCGCTGACCGCCCCATGCGCGTCGATCACAGGTTGCGGCACGCCGAGCAGGGTCACCTTGGCGCGGTTGCTGTAGCTGACGACACCGCGCTCGAACCAATCGCTCGACCCCGCCAGCTCAGTGCACGCGGCGGCCAGCAGTCCGCCGGTGCAACTCTCGGCGCAAGCCAGCCGCCAGCCGAGCGACCGCAGGCGATCGGCCAGCTGCATCACGAGTGCGGGCACCGAGCGGTCGTTCACGCGAGCCTCCACAACGCGATGACCAACAGCGCGCACAGGGCGGCCACCAAGTCGTCGAGCAAGATGCCCAAGCCCTGCCTGGCGCCGATGGCCTCGCCCGCGCGCGCTTTGAACAAACCGTCGGCCCAGGCCACCGGGCCGGGCTTGGCGATATCGAACAGGCGAAATAGCGTCACAGCCGCCAACTGGCCGAGCCAATCGGTGGGCATCACCAGCCACAGCACGACCCAGATGCCCAGCACCTCGTCCCACACGATGGCGCCCGGGTCGCTCTGGCGCAACGCCTGCGCACTGCGCGTGCAGGCCCACCAACCGACCGCGAACGACAACAACAGCAACAGCGCCCACTGCCAGTCGCTGAGCCACGGCTGTGCCAGCGCGAACACCACCCATCCGAACAACGTGCCCACGGTGCCGGGGCCCTTGGGCGCAAGCCCGCTGCCCAGGGCCAACGCGATCGGATGAGCGGGGTGCTCGAACAGGAAGCGCCAATCGGCGCGCCGCGGCGCGAACCCAGCGGTCGGCGGCAACGGCCAGGTCATCATTGGGCGTCACTCGCGAAGTGGTCGAAGCCGCGCGCCGCCCACGGCGATGTGCTGCCGTCAGGCCAACGCACGCGCAGACCCGCCTCGGTTTGGATCTCACCGATCCGGCTCACTGCGACCTCGGTCTCGGCGGCTGCGCGCTGCACGGCGGTGCGCGCCACAGCGGGCGCACTGAACAGCAATTCGTAGTCGTCGCCACCACCCAGCGCGCATTGCTGCTGCAGCGACAGCGGCAGCGCAGACAGGGCGCTCGAGCGCGGCAGCGCCGCCCAGTCGAGCAGCGCGCCAACACGGGATTGCGCAAGCAGATGGCCGAGATCGCCCGCCAGGCCATCGCTGAGGTCGATCGCCGCATGGGCCACGCCGCGCAACGCCACGCCCAGCGCCACGCGCGGCTGAGGCCACTCCATGGCACGACGCACCTGCGAAAAGGTGTCGCCGGGCAGTTGCACTTGGCCACGAAACACTTCGAGTGCGAGCCGGGCGTCGCCGATGCCGCCCTCACACGAATGGCTGACCCACAGGTCATCACCCGCGCAGGCTGCGTTGCGCCGCAGTACGGCGCCGTGCGGCACCTCGCCCAGCACGGTGATGCCCACCGTCAAAGGGCCGGCTGTCGTGTCGCCACCGATCAGCTCGATGCCCTGCGCGTCGGCCAGCGCAAGGAGCCCGTTGGAGAAGCCACGAAGAAACGCATCGTCCGCCCGCGGTAGCGCCAGCATTAACGTGAACGCCAGCGGCGACGCGCCGCAGGCGGCCAAGTCGCTCAAGTTGACGGCCAGCGCCTTGTGGCCGAGCGCCTCGGGCGGCACCGTCGACAGGAAATGCCGCCCTTCGACCAGCAGGTCGCTCGACACCGCCAGTTGCATACCGGGCGTCGGCGCGAGCAGCGCGCAATCGTCGCCGACACCGAGCAGCGCACGTTTCACGGGGCGCGTGAAGTGGCGGGCAATCAGTTCGAATTCGCCGAGCGGCATATCGGCCAATTGTGGCGCACGACCGGCGCTCAGGGCCGCTCCCATCGCACCCGCGGCGAGGGCGCTCCTACAATCGCCGACCCTCACCCACCGCGGACAAAGCGTCATGCCTTCCAGCTACGAAGCCAAGCGCGCGGAGCTGCGCCGTGCTGCGCTCGAATACCACGAGTTCCCGACCCCGGGCAAGGTGGCGATTGCGCCGACCAAGCAGTTGCTCAACCAACGCGATCTCGCGCTGGCGTATTCGCCGGGCGTTGCGGCAGCGTGCGAAGAGATCGTCGCCGACCCGGTGAATGCCTACCGGTTCACCGCGCGCGGCAATTTGGTGGCCGTGGTCACCAACGGCACGGCGGTACTTGGCCTGGGCGACATCGGACCGTTGGCGGCCAAGCCGGTGATGGAGGGCAAGGGCGTTCTGTTCAAGAAGTTCGCCGGTATCGACGTCTTCGACATCGAGATCAACGAAAAGAACGTCGACCGCCTGGTCGACATCATCGCGGCGCTCGAGCCGACCTTCGGCGGCATCAACCTCGAGGACATCAAGGCGCCCGACTGCTTTTATGTCGAACGGCGCCTGCGCGAACGGCTGAAGATTCCCGTGTTCCATGACGACCAGCACGGCACCGCGATCGTCGTCGGCGCGGCGCTGCTCAACGGCCTGAAGGTGGTGGGCAAGCCCATCCGCGAAGTCAAGCTGGTGGCCTCCGGGGCCGGTGCGGCCGCATTGGCTTGCCTGAAGCTGCTGATGAAGCTCGGCCTGCCGCGCGAAAACATCTGGGTGACCGACCTCGCCGGTGTGGTGTGGAAAGGGCGCACCGAGTTGATGGACCCGGACAAGCAGGAGTTCGTGCAGGAGACCAAGCTGCGCACGCTGGCCGAGGTGATCGTCAATGCCGATGTCTTTCTCGGCCTGTCGGCCGGCGGCGTGCTCAAGCCGGCGATGGTGCAGGCGATGGCTGCCAAGCCGCTGATCTTCGCGCTGGCCAACCCGACGCCGGAAATCATGCCCGAGGAGGTGCAGGCCGTTCGCTCCGACGCGGTGATGGCCACCGGCCGCACCGACTACCCCAACCAGGTCAACAACGTACTTTGCTTTCCCTACATCTTTCGCGGCGCGCTCGACTGCGGCGCCACCACCATCACCGACCAGATGGAGGTGGCTGCGGTGCACGCGCTGGCGGAGCTGGCACAGGCTGAGCAAAGCGATGTCGTAGCCGCAGCCTACGCCGGCACGTCGCTCAGCTTCGGGCCCGACTACTTGATTCCGAAGCCGTTCGACCCCCGCTTGATGATGCGGGTTGCACCGGCCGTGGCGAAGGCGGCACGCGAGTCCGGCGTTGCGGTGCGCCCGATCGCCGACCTGGAGGCTTACCGCGACAAGCTGCAGACCTTCGTCTACGCCTCGGGCACGACGATGAAGCCGATCTTCACGCTGGCCAAACGCGCCGTACGCAAGAAGGTGGTGTTCTGCGAGGGTGAGGAGGAGCGCGTGCTACGCGCGGTGCAGGTGGTGGTCGACGAAAGCCTCGCCCGCCCGACCTTGATCGGCCGGCCGGCCGTGATCGCGCAGCGTTGCGAGAAGTTCGGCCTTCGGCTGCTGCCTGAGCGCGACTACGACGTCGTCAACACCGAGCACGACCACCGCTACCGTGACTACTGGCAGACCTACCACCGGCTCACCGAACGCAAAGGCGTGACGGCGCAGCTGGCCAAGATCGAGATGCGGCGCCGGCTGACCTTGATCGGCTCGATGCTGCTGCACAAGGGCGAGGTCGACGGCATGATCTGCGGCACCTGGGGCAGCACGGCCACCCACTTGGTGTTCGTCGATCAGGTCATCGGCAAGCGTGCCGGCGTCAAGACCTACGCCTGCATGAATGGGCTGATCCTGCCCGGCCGGCAGATCTTCCTGGTCGATACGCACGTCAACGCCGATCCCACGACGCAAGAGATCGCCGAGATCACGGTGATGGCCGCCGAAGAGATGCGCCGCTTCGGCCTGCAGCCCAAGGCTGCTCTGCTGTCGCATTCGAACTTCGGCTCGAGCAACCTGCCGTCGGCGCAGAAGATGCGCAACGCGTTGCCACTGATTCGTGAGGCCGCGCCTTGGCTCGAGGTGGACGGCGAGATGCATGGCGACGCCGCGCTCGACGCCGCCTACCGAACCGAGCTGATGCCGCGCACCACGCTCAGCGGCGAAGCCAACCTGCTGGTGCTGCCCGACATCGATAGCGCGAACATCGCCTACAACTTGCTCAAGCAAGCCGCCGGCGGTGGCATCGCCATTGGGCCCGTGCTGCTGGGCGCCGCCAAGCCGGTACACATCCTGACTCCGTCAGCGACTGTGCGGCGCCTCGTCAACATGACGGCAGTGACGGTGGCCGACGCCAACGCCTTCCGGTCTTGATCGATGTCAAGGGTCTGGGCCGGGCCATGGGGACTTCGGCTCGGCAGGCAAAACCAGGACAGCGACCCAATCTTGAGTGTGTGCGCTCGCTCATTAGGTCTGCGTTGTGCCCAAAATTGAGGCGCCACTCTTGAGGTTTTTGACCTGTTCCGGTACCATGATGAATTCAAAGTTCAGGGTTTACCCGTGGATTGGACCGTTCGGTCACTGCTGTCGGGGCCATTGTTTAAGTTAGGGCTTGCTACAGCAGTTGCCACCTCGGCGGTTTTGGCCGTCACAGTTCAAGCCAAGGGGCCGGTCACGGCGAGTGACTCGGTGGCACTGGCGGAGTTGCCCCGCGAGGCACAACAGACTGAAAGGCTCATCCGAGCCGGAGGTCCGTTTCCCTACGCAAAGGACGGCGAGACGTTTGGCAATCGCGAACGGCAGCTGCCTCAGCGTGATCGTGGCTTCTACCGCGAATACACCGTCTCCACTCCCGGAGCCAGCAACCGGGGAGCGCGTCGCATCGTTTGCGGCGGCGTTCCGGTCAGGCAACCCGAGGTTTGTTATTACACCGATGACCACTACGCGAACTTTCGCCGGATCGAGCAGTGAGCAGTCGGGAGCCAGAGATTCGTTTTGACCGCCAAAGGACAGAGGCCATGCTGCTCCAGACAGTCCGTCCCAACATCGTCCAATCCATTCGCGCCTATCGGGTCGAAGACCTGATGCATGCCGCTGAGACTGCCGGGCAGCACTTCCTGTATGCCGACTTGGCGTCGGCGCAATCGAAGCAAGAGGTGCTGGACAAGATCGCCGAGTCGTTCCTCTTCCCCAACCACTTCGGCAAGAACCTGGACGCGTTGTACGACTGCATGACCGACCTGGTGCACAAGGCGGGCACGCAGCCCGGGTTCGTGGTGGTGCTCGAACAGTTGCCCGACAACCCCCGCTTCGACCGCGAGGCCCGCGAACAACTGCTCGACGTGTTTCGCGACGCCGCTGACTTCTGGGCCGAGCGGCGGATTGCGTTCCGCTGCTTCTATTCGTTTGCCGTGCCGCGTGGTGCCGATGCCAATGCATGGGAGCGCGGGCATGAAGGGGGCACAGCGGCAGACAAGCCGGCGCCCAAGAGCGTGTCGAAGAACGGCGCCAACCCCAACTTCGGCATGAACATGCCGCTGATGAGCAGCGCGTTCGACACCGCCATGTGGATGAACGCTGCGTGACGTCGAGCGACGCTGACTCGGTGGGTCAACCCGGCGTCCGCATCGATTGAGGCCGTTTCAGGCCGCCACCCGGCGGCCGCCAACCTGTTGAGCCAGCGCGACGAACTCCGGCACCGCAACCTCTTCGGCGCGGCGCTGCAGGTCGAACACGACGCCGCCGCCGCTGTGCTCAAGCCAGCGCCCCAGCGTATGTCGCAGCAGCTTGCGTCTTTGCGAAAACGAAACCGTCACGATCTGCGATAGCAATGCCGCGTCCACTGCAGGGGGCGCGGCCAGCGGCGTCATGCGCAGCACCCCCGAGGTGACGCGCGGCGGCGGCTCGAACGCCACCGCGGGCACATCGAACAGACGTTCGATGTCGTAGCGCCATTGCAGCATCACACTCAGGCGGCCGTAGTCGCGGCCGCCGGGCGCCGCGGCGATGCGATCGACCACCTCTTTTTGCAGCATCACGTGCTGGTCCACAAGATGCGGCGCCGCCGCCAGCAGGTGAAAGAGAATCGGCGTCGAGATGTTGTAG
>JBIODO010000022.1:0-20597 GCA_044445225.1 Burkholderiales bacterium | reverse complement strand
TTCTCAAGCGCTTTCCGGGCACGGTGGTGGCGATCACGCACGACCGCTACTTCCTCGACAACGCGGCCGAGTGGATCCTCGAGCTCGACAGTGGGATGGGGCATCCCTACAAAGGCAACTACTCGAGCTGGCTGGACCAGAAGGAGCAGCGGCTCGAGCTTGAGCAGAAGACCGAAGACGCGCGCATGAAGGCGATGAAGAAGGAGCTCGAGTGGGTGCGCCAGAACGCCAAGGGGCAACAGACCAAGAGCAAGGCGCGTTTGGCGCGCTTCGAGGAGCTCTCCGACTTCGAATACCAGAAGCGCAACGAGACCAACGAGATCTTCATTCCGGTGGGCGAGCGGCTGGGCAACGACGTGATCGAGTTCAAGGGCGTCACCAAGGGCTTCGGCGACCGCGTGTTGATCGAGGATCTGTCGCTCAAGGTGCCGGCCGGCGCCATCGTCGGCATCATCGGCCCCAACGGCGCCGGCAAGTCGACGCTGTTTCGCATGATCCAGGGCATCGAGAAGCCCGACGCCGGCGAGGTGCTGATCGGCAAGACCGCGCAGCTCGCGTTCGTCGACCAGAGCCGCGAGAGCCTGGCCAACGACAAGACGGTGTGGCAAGACGTCTCCGGTGGTCTCGACAACATCACGGTGGGCAAGTTCGTGATGCCCAGCCGCGCCTACCTCGGGCGCTTCAACTTCAAGGGCAACGACCAGCAAAAGCGCGTCGGGCAGTTGTCGGGCGGCGAGCGCGGCCGCCTGCACCTGGCCAAGACGCTGGCAAAGGGCGGCAACGTGTTGCTGCTCGACGAGCCGAGCAACGACCTCGACGTCGAGACGCTGCGCGCGCTGGAAGAGGCGCTGCTCGAGTTCGCCGGCTCGGTGATGGTGATCAGCCACGACCGCTGGTTCCTCGACCGCATCGCCACCCACATCCTGGCCTGCGAAGACGAGGGGCGCTGGGTGTTCTTCACCGGCAACTTCCACGAGTACGAGGCCGACAAGGTCAGGCGGCTCGGCGAGGACGGTGCACGGCCGCACCGGCTGCGCTTCAAGGCGCTGAAGTAAGGCTCCCCGCCAAAGCGGCTTTCAGCCGCCTCCCCCCAAGGGGGCAACACCAGCGGAGCGGCGGAGCCGGATCCGCGTTGTTCGCTTGGGATACCGGCGCCGCGTCGACCGAGCGTGATGCACGGCGCGCGCGTCGGGGCAAGTGCGCGCTGCCGAGTCCGAAGTGTTGCCCCACAATTCGTTCTCTGCGGGCTCGCAGGCCCGCCGGTTGATTGGCCGCGACCTGCAACGGCCTGGGTGGTGTGGGCGATGAGCAAGATGTTGTTGCGTTCGATGGTTTTCGCTGCCGCGGTGGTTGGAATGCTGGTGGTCGCCGGTTGTGTCACCGCGCCTGCGGGCACTGCGGCTGCGCCGGGCGCCGCGGCCTCGGCCCCGGTGGCCGCAGCCAGTGCGGCACGCCCAGCTTCGGGCGCCGCCTCCGGCCCGGCACAGCCCGGGCAGCCGCCTGTTTTTGCCACCGTGATCAAGGACGCCAAGAAGATCGATGGCGCACTGACGCTCTGGCAGAAAGACGACAAGGTCTGGATCGAGCTGGCGCCGGCTGACTTCGGCAAGCCCATGCTGTTCGCACCGAAGATCGCACAGGGCATCGGCGAATCCGGTTTGTTCGGCGGCACGATGGTCGGGCCCTATGGCCGCTACGGCCGACAGCAGCTGGTGGAGTTTCGCCGCGTGCACAACCAGGTGCAGCTGCTCGCGCGCAACACCGAATACCGCGCAGCGGAGGGCACGCCCGAGGGCCGCGCGGTGCAGGCCGCCTTCTCGCCGAGCCTGGTCGGCAGCGCGGCGGTGGCCAGCCAGCCGCACCCCGACAGCAAGGCGGTGCTGATCGAAGCCAACAGCATCTTCGTCAACGATCTGCTGGGCATCGGCATCGCGCTGCAGCGCACCTACCGGCAGGGCTATGCGTTCGACGGCCGCAACTCGGCCATCACCGCGGTGCGCGGCAAGCCCGATCAGGTGGTGTTCGAGGTCTCGGCGCACTACGCCACCACGGGCATTGCCCAGCAGGTGCCCGGCGGCCCGCCGGGCCCGGCACCGTCGATCCCCAACTCGCTGCCCGACGTGCGCAGCATGTTCCTGGGCATGTACTACTCACTGGCCGTGTTGCCGCAGCAGCCGATGCAACCGCGCAGGTCCGATCCGCGCGTGGGCTACTTTGACACCATGGTGCAAGACTTCAGCGACGACTTGGCGCGCACGCCGCGTCGGCACCAGATCAATCGCTGGCGCCTCGAGAAGCAGGATCCGAGCGCCGAGTTGTCGGAGCCGGTCAAGCCGATCACCTTCTGGCTCGACCGCACGATTCCGCTGAAGTACCGCGACGCCATCGCCAAGGGCATTCTGGTTTGGAACGACGCCTTCGAGCGCATCGGCTTCAAGAACGCGATCGTCGTCAAGACACAGCCCGACAACGCCGATTTCGACACCCTCGATGTCGGCGTGGCGTCGATCCGCTGGATGACCAATGCGTCACCGTCGTTCGGTGCCATCGGGCCCAGCCAGATCGACCCGCGCACCGGCGAGATCCTCGACGCCGACATCGCCTTCGAGAGCCTGTCGTCGCGCAACGTCCGCGCGCTGCGCTCGCAGGTGCTGGCCTCGCGGGTGGCGGTGGATTGGCCGGCGCTGATGCAGTCGAGCGCGCCCGAGCGGGTGGCTGCGTTGACGGCGCAAAGCGCCGCCGGCGCCGGCTATGCGGCCGATCAATGCCAGCATGCCGACATGGCCGCCGAGCAACTGGGCTATGCGCTGGACGTGCTCGAAGCGCGCGGCGAGCTCGATCCGGCCAGCCCCGAGGCCCAACAGTGGGTGCTCGACTACCTGACCGACACCACGATCCACGAGGTGGGCCACACCTTGGGCCTGCGTCACAACTTTCGCAGCTCGCGCATCTACACCGAAGCGCAACTGGCCGACCCCGAGTTCACGCGCAAGTACGGGCTGGCCGGCTCGGTGATGGAGTACGCGCCGATCAACCTCGCGCGCCCCGGCGAACCCACCACCTATGCGTGGCAGCTGGCACTCGGCCCCTACGACTACTGGGCCATCGAGTACGGCTACAAGCCGATTGCGCCCGAGCGCGAGGCCGCCGAGCTGCAGCGCATTGCCGCGCGCAGCAACGAGCCGCAATTGGCTTACGGCACCGACGAAGACAACTTCCTCGGCGTCGACCCCGAGTCGCTGCACTTCGATCTCGGCAACGACCCGGTGGCCTTTGCCAAGAAGCGCTTCGACATCGCGCGCGACCTGATTCGCCGCCAGGAGCTGCGTGAGCTCAAGCCCAACGAAGACTATTCGGTGTTGCGGCGCTCGATCAACTTTGCGTTGCGCGACGTCGCGCGCGCGTCGGGCATCCTGGCGCGCCAGATCGGTGGCGTGCGCACTCTGCGCGACCACCCCGGCAGCGGCCGTGACCCCTTGCTGCCGGTGAGTGCCCAGGTGCAGCGCCAGTCGCTCGACCTGCTGGCCAGCGGCGTGCTGGCGGCCGACAGCTTCGTGCTGTCGCCGGCGCTGCAGCGGCGCATGGCGCCCGACTTTGCCGAGCGGCGCGACGCGCTGTTCGACGGCGAGGGGCCGGTGGCCACCGACTACTCGCTGGCGAGTGCCGTGATCGAGATGCAGCGCGCGCTGCTGGGCGCGCTGGTGAACGACAGCGTGGCGCAACGCCTGCTCGACAGCGAGGGCAAGGTCGACGCCAACGGCCCCGCGCTGCGGTTGTCGGAGCTGTTGCAGCGCTTGAATAGCGAAATCTGGAGCGAGCTGCGTGCCGGCAGCGGGGACATCCCCTCGATGCGCCGCGAGCTGCAGCGCGAGCACGTCAACCGGCTGGCGGGCTTGTTGCTCAAGCCCTCGGCGCTGAGCCGCGCCGATGCGCGCTCGCTGGTGCGCGTGCAATCGCAAGAGCTGCTCGGCCGCATCCAGACGGCGGCGCAGCGCAAGGGCCTGAGCGCCGAGGCCCGTGCGCACCTGCAAGACAGCGCCGACACGCTGCGTCAGGCGTTGAATGCGCCGCTGGTGCGGCAGGGCGCCTAGACACTCGGACGCTCTGGCGTGCCCCGGCCGGCGCTCGCACCGCGCCGGCCGCCGTTCGTCGCACCGCAGAGGCCTTTGCCTTGGATGGGCACGGCTGCGGCGCTATCGTGTGGGCATGGCCGAAACCCTTGAGCCCGCGAGCGGCGGTGACTCCCCATCGATCGTCACCCGCGTGTGGCGCGAGCTCCACCACCGCAGTGTGGGCTGGGCGCTTGGCCTGGCGCTGGTGGTGGCGCTGGCGCTCAATCCGATTTTCATGGTGCCGCTGCCGGTGCTGCTGGGGCGCACGCTGTTCGTCGCGCTGATGCTGGTGCTGGCGTTCCACGGCGTCGGCCTTCTGCGGCAGACCCTGCTGCCGCGCTGGCTGGCGCAGACCGTGGCGGTGGCGCTGACTGCGCCGGTGGCCACCGCGATCGTCTATCTGGTGGCCACCAGTGGCGACGTGCAGTCGTTCGTCGGCAACCCGTATCGGGTGGCCGGCTTCCTGTGGATTGCCGGCTGCGCACTGGGCATCGGCCTGTTGGTGACGCTGGGCGCACTGGTGCGCGAGCGTGATGCGCTGGCACGTTCGCAGGCGCTGCAGTTCGAGATCGAGCGCGGACGGCTCGAGCGCCAGGCGCTCGACGCGCGGCTGGCGGTGCTCACCGCGCAGATCGAACCGCATTTCCTGTTCAACACGCTGGCCAACGTGCAGGCGCTGGTCGACAGCGGCTCGCCGCGCGCCGCGCCGGTGTTGAAGAGCCTGATCGCGTACCTGCGCGCAGCGATGCCCAAGTTGCAGGAGGGCGGCTTGTCGGCACTGCGCGACGAGCTCGAACTGGTGCGCGCCTATCTCGACCTGATGCACCTGCGCATGCCCGACCGGCTGCAGGTGCTCGTCGACGTCGACCCGGCACTGCTGGCGTTGCGCTTTCCGCCGATGGTGTTGCTGACCTTGGTGGAGAACGCGGTGCGCCACGGCATCGACCCCAGCGAGCAGGGCGGCCGCATCGAGGTCGGCGGCCGGCTCGATGCGGCGACGCGGCGCGTGCGCCTGTGGGTGGCAGATACAGGGCTGGGCCTGCGCGGCTCGCCGACGACGGGCACGGGCCTCGAGAACGCCCGCGAACGCCTGCGTGGTGTGTTCGGCGCCGACGCGCAGCTGCAACTGCTGCCGATCGAGCCACACGGCGTGCGTGCCGAACTGGCATTCGCAGCACCCTCGACATGACAGCCCACCGCGCGCTGATCGCCGACGACGAGCCGCTGCTGCGCGAGCATCTGGCCACGCACCTGGCGCGCCAGTGGCCCGAACTGCAGATCGTCGGCGAGGCGCGCAACGGCCGCGAGGCGGTGGAGTTGTTCGACCAGCTGCGCCCCGACGTGGTGTTCCTCGACGTGCACATGCCGGGCATCAGCGGCGTCGATGCGGCGCGCACGATCGGGCCGCTGGCGCAGATCGTGTTCGTGACCGCCTTCGAGCAGTACGCGGTGCAGGCGTTCGAGCAGGGTGCCATCGACTACGTGGTCAAGCCGCTCGACGACGCGCGGTTGGCGGCCACCGTGGCGCGCCTGAAGGAGCGGCTGGCCGACAGCGCCGCGCGGCGTGGCGACGACACCCAGCTCGATGACGCGCTCGAGCAGCTGGCGCGGCGCCTGAGCCGCCATCCGGCGCCGCTGCCGCGGCTGCAATGGATTCGCGCCTCGGTGGGCAGCACGGTCAAGCTGATCCCGGTGGATCAGGTGGTGTATCTGCGGTCCGACGAGAAGTACACGCTGGTGGTGTGGGAGGGCGGCGAGGCGCTGATCCGCAAGCCGATCCGCGAGCTGATCGACGAGCTCGAGCCCGAGCAGTTCGTTCAAGTGCACCGCTCGGTGATCGTCAACCTGCGCCAGGTGGCCCAGGTCACGCGCGGCGCCAACGAAACCGCCGAGGTGCACTTGCGCGGCCGTCCCGAGACATTGCCGGTCAGCCGCAGCTACTTGCATCTGTTCAGGCAGATGTAGCAGAACCGAAGGCTTGGCGAGGTTCTTCCAAGCGAACACCGCGGATCCGGCTTTGCCGGGCCGCTGGTGGTGCCCCTTGTGGAGTGGGCGGCCGTTAGGCCGCTTCGGGGGTGGGTTGATTCAGCGCCACAGCCAGGCCGCGCCGCGCACGCCCGATGAATCACCGTGCAGGCTCGGCACAAGCCGCGTGCGCACCGGCTCGTCGTGCACGCCGCCGGCGAACACCCAGCGCGGCAGCAGCGCCGGCACGTTGGCATACAGCCGCTCGATGCGCGACAAGCCGCCGCCGAGCACGATGACGTCGGGGTCGAGCAGGTTGATCACGTGCGCCAGCGCGCGCGCCAGGCGCGACTCCCAGCGCTGCATCGTGGCGTTGCACGACGCGTCGCCTTGCGCGGCCAGCGTGGCGATCTGCTGCGCGTTCAATGTGTCGCCGTGCCGCTGCGCATGGTCGCGCGCCAGGCCGGGGCCGCTGACCAGCGTCTCGATGCAGCTCGTGTGGCCGCAGAAGCACGTGAAGCGCGGGTCGTCGGCATCGGCCCATGGCAGCGGGTTGTGGCCCCACTCGCCAGCCAATCCATTGGGGCCGCTGAGCACCCGGCCGTCCACCACGATGCCGGCACCGATGCCGGTGCCCAGGATGGCGGCGAAGACCACGTCGGCGTCGGCGCCGGCGCCGTCGGTGGCCTCCGACAACGCGAGGCAATTGGCATCGTTGGATACGCGCACGGGCTGGCCGAGCAGCGCCTCGAGGTCGCGCGGCAGCGGGCGGTTGTTGAGCTGCGTGGAGTTGCAGTTCTTCATCACGCCGCGTTGCGTCACCTGGCCTGGGGTGCCGACGCCGACGGTGCAGCGCGCGCCGCCGGCGGCTTGCTTGGCGCGTGCCACCAACGCGCCGATCGCCTGCAGCGACTCGTCATAACCGCCACGCGGCGACGCGACACGCTCGCGCCAGCGCTCGTGGCCGGCGTCATCGAGCAGGATCGCCTCGATCTTGGTGCCGCCCAGATCGACACCGATGGCGCAACCTGCGCCGCCGACCATGAGGCTCAGCGGGCCGCCAGCGGCTGGGTGCGCTCGAGCAGCCAGGCGCGGGCGGCGCCGCCCACCAGCGGCAGCAGACGATCGCGCACCTGCACGTGGTAGCGGTCGAGCCACTCGCGTTCATCGCCGCGCAGCAGCGCCGCGTCGACGCAGCGGGTGTCGATCGGGCACAGCGTCAGCGCCTCGAAGGCCAGCATGTCGCCGAAGGCACCCGACTCGGCCGTTTCCACCGGCACCGCGAGCGCCAGGTTCTCGATGCGCACGCCCCAGCGGCCGGGCCGGTACACGCCGGGCTCGATCGAGGTGATCATGCCGGGCTGCATCGCCATGTGCGGCTCGGGCAATGCCTGGCTGATCGTCTGCGGGCCCTCGTGCACGTTGAGGAAGTAGCCCACGCCGTGACCGGTGCCGTGGCCGTAGTCCAGGCCCTGTTCCCACAACGGCGCGCGCGCGATGGCGTCGATCATCGGCGACAGGATGCCGCGCGGGAAGCGCGCGCGCGACAGGCTCATCATCGCCTTGAGCACCAGCGTGTAGTCACGCCGCTGCGCGTCGCTGACGCGGCCGATCGGCCACACGCGCGTGACGTCGGTGGTGCCGCCGGTGTATTGCGCACCGGAGTCGATCAGCAGCAGGCCGTCGCCCGCGATGGTGGCGTGCGACGCCTCGGTGGCGCGGTAGTGCGGCAGCGCGCCGTTGGCGTTGAAGGCGGCGATGGTGGAAAAGCTCAGGCCGATGAAGCCGGGCTGCTTGGCGCGCTCGGCGCTCAGCCGTTCGTCGATCGTCAACTCGGTGATGCGCTCGCCCGCGGCCAGCGCCTGCTCGAACCAGGCGTAGAACGCGCACATCGCCGCGCCATCGCGCTCCATGGCCTCGCGCACGAACTTCGCTTCGCTGTCGGTCTTGCGGCTCTTGAAGAGCGTGCTCGGATTGATCGCCTCGATCACGCGCACGCCGTCGGGTACCCGCTGCCGAAAGCCGAGCGTGATGCGCCGCGGGTCGATCAGCAGCGTGGCGTTGGCGGGCAATGCGCGCAGCGCGTCGGGCGCGCCGGCGTAGTCGGCCAGCGTGATGCCGTCAGCCTGCAGGCGCGCCGCGAGCGCCGTGTCGATCTTGCCGGCGCCCACGAAGAGCACGGCGCGTTGCGCATCGATCAGCAGATGCGCCAGGAACACCGGGTTGTATTCGACGTCGCCGCCGCGCAGGTTGGTGAGCCACGCGATGTCGTCGACGGTGGAGACGAAGTGATGCGTCGCGCCGTGGCGCACTATCTCCTCGCGCACCCGGGCGAGCCGCTGCGCGCGCGTTTCCACCGCCTGCGGCGCCCGGTGCTCGTAGACGCTGCGCGTCGGCGGCTCGGGGCGCCCGGCCCAGGCTTCGGCCAGCAGGTCGGCGTCGGTGCGCATCGCGATGCCGGCCTTGTCGAGTGCCGTGCGCAGGTGTTGTGCCGAGGCCAGGCCGAGCACCTCGCCATCGACCATCAAGGTCTGACCCTTGGCGAGCCTGCGCGCGATCCAATCGATGTGGTGGGTGGCCGCGCCAGTGGGGATCTTCTCCAGCTCGATGCCGCTGCCGGTGAGCTCGGCCTCGGCCTGCACCCAATAGCGGCTGTCTGCGAACAGCGCCGCCTGATCGAGCGTGACGACCAGCGTGCCCATCGACCCGGTGAAGCCCGACAGCCACTGCCGGCCCTGCCAGCGCGCGGGCAGGTACTCCGACAAATGCGGGTCGGCCGACGGCACCAGCAGCGCATGGGCGCCATGACGTGCCAGCGCTTCGCGAACCCGTTCGATGCGCTCGCGCTGCACGCTGATTCGGCTGTCCATGCTGCACTCCGGTAGCGGCCCGTCGACGTCGCGGGCGCGATGGTCGATTTTAGGCGGCGGCGAGCGCCGCACCCGGCGGTGTGGCCTTGGCCGCGCCGGGCGGCCGTGCGTTGTTGCGCATCACGTCACCGCGTGGCGCTGGCTGAACTTCGGCTGGCGCCACTCATCGTCGTGCATCACCTGGCGCAGATGCTCCACCGCGTCCCAGACGTCGACGAAGCGCAGCGTCAGCGGCGTGAAGCCGAAGCGCAGGATGTCGGGCAGGCCGAGGCCGCCGGCGCGGAAGTCGCCGATCACGCCACGACTGATCAGCGCCTGCACGATGGCGTGGGCGCCTTCGTCGCGCGTGAGGCAGACCTGGCTGCCGCGTTGCGCATCCACCCGCGGCGACACCACGACGAAGCCGTGGTCCGCACAGCGTGCGTCGACGAGCTCGGTGAAGGCGCGCGTCAGCGCCAGCGACTTGTCGCGCAACGCGCGCACGCCGCCATACGACTCGGCGGCCAGCAGCGTGTCAATGCCGCACTCGAGCGCGGCCATCGATAACACCGGCGGCGTGCCGCACAGCGCGCGCGTGATGCCGGCGGCGGCCCGGTAGTCGGGGCCGAACTCGAACGGCGCTGCGTGCCCCATCCAACCGGTGAGCGGCTGCTCGAACTGCGGCGCATGGCGTGCATGTACCCACACGAAGGCCGGCGCGCCCGGGCCGCCGTTGAGGTACTTGTAGCCGCAGCCGATCGCGAAGTCGGCCTGCGCGCCGTTGAGGTCCACCGGCACCGCGCCGGCCGAATGTGCGAGGTCCCACACCGTCAACGCGCCGGCCGCATGCGCGGCATTGGTGAGCGCAGCCATGTCGTGCATGTGGCCGGTGCGGTAGTTCACGTGCGTGAGCATCAGCACCGCCACCGTGTCGTCGAGCGCGGCATTCAACTGCTCGGCGTCGACCAGGCGCAGCTCGCAGCGATGCGCGGCGGCGATCGACTGCGCGATGTACAGGTCGGTCGGAAAATTGCTGCGCTCGCTGACGATCACGCGGCGCTGTGGCGAGCGCCGCTGCTGCAGCGACAGTGCGGCCCACAGCACCTTGAACAGGTTGATCGAGGTCGAGTCGGCCACCACCAGCTCACCCGGCGCGGCGCCGACCAGGCGCGCGATCTTGTCGCCCAAACGGCGCGGCAGGTCGATCCAGCCGGCGTGGTTCCAACTGGTGATCAACCCGCGGCCCCACTCGTCGCGCACCGTGCGCTGCACGCGGTCGGGCGTGGCCTTGGGCAGCGCACCCAACGAATTGCCGTCGAGGTAGATCACCTCGGCCGGCAGCTCGAACAATTGGCGCAACGGCGCCAGCCGGTCGGCGGCGTCGAGCGCGGCGAACTGCTCGCGGGTTTGAGTCGAGCGGGTGGATCGCGGCGTGTTCATGCGTTCTTCCATGGACGCAACACCGCGCGCACCGGCGATGCGTCGGCCTGCATCAGCTTGAGTGGCAGGGCGATCAGCTCGTAGTCGCCCTCGGGCACCTCGTCGAGCACCAGGTTCTCGAGCACGCGCAACCCCAGCCGTCGCACCACCTGGTGGCTGGGCAACGATTTGCTGCTTGCAGGGTCGATGCTCGCGGTGTCGATGCCCACCAGCGTGACGCCCAGCGCGGCCAGTCGCTCGATGGTGGCAGCGGCATAGCCTGTCAACGCGTCGTCGAAGCGCTCGAGCGGCGCATGCGCGTAGGTGCGCACCAGCACGCGCGCCGGCAACCCAGCCAGCGCGTGTTCGATGTGCCGCCATTCGATCAACGGCGCGCAGCCGATGGCATGGATGACACGGCAGTGGCCGAGGTAGGGCGCCAGCGCGAGCGTGCCCACCGTCGCGCCGGCCGGGTCGTAGTGCAGCGGCGCGTCGGCATGCGCGCCGACATGCGGCGACAACTCGATCGCACTCACGTTGACCGGGCAGTCGCCGCCGATCGTGGCTTGCCAGCGCTGCCGATACGGTGTGTCGCCGGGGAACACCGGCGCATGCTCGTGCACCGGTGGCGAGATGTCCCACAACGCGGTGCCGAACCCTTCCATGCGCCTGATGATACGGGCCACCCCGCCGCGCCACCAGCGGTAAAGTCGCCGCAACTCTCAGCCAGCCACCATGAACCGCAGCGGCTACGTCGACACCTTCGCACGCGACAACCTGCCACCGCCCGAGCAGTGGCCCGAGTTCCTGTTCGAGTTGCCCGAGCTGCAATTCGCGCCGCGCCTGAACTGCGCGGTCGAGCTGCTCGATCGCGCAATCGAGCGCGGCTGGGGCGCGCGCGACTGCGTGCTCGGCGACGGCGTGCACTGGACCTATGCCGAGCTGCTGGCGCAGGCCAATCGCATCGCGCGCGTGCTGGTGGAAGACCTGGGCCTGGTCAGCGGCAACCGCGTGCTGCTGCGCGGCGCCAACTCGCCGATGCTCGCTGCCATCTGGTTCGGCGTCATCAAGGCCGGCGGCATCGCGGTGGGCACGATGCCGATGCTGCGCGCGCGCGAACTGACCGCCATCGCACACAAGGCGCAGGTCACGCACGCGCTGTGCGATGCCAAGCTGGCGCGCGAGCTGGACCTGGCGCGACCCGACTGCCCGCAGTTGCAGCAGGTGTTGCTGTACGGCGATGCGTCGCCCACGGGGCTGGAATCGCGCGCGCAAGCCAAGCCGGTCGACTTTGCCGCCGTCGACACCGCCCTCGACGACGTGTGTCTGATCGCGTTCACGTCGGGCACCACCGGCCAGCCCAAGGGTACGATGCATTTCCATCGCGACGTGATGGCCGCCTGCGTCTGCTGGCCGCCGCACGTGCTGCGCGCGAGCGCCGACGACCGTTTCATCGGCAGCCCGCCGCTGGCCTTCACGTTCGGGCTCGGTGGCCTGCTGCTGTTTCCGTTGTCGATCGGCGCCAGCACGGTGTTGCTGGAGAAGGCCACGCCCGACGTGCTGCTGGCCGCCATCGCGCACTGGCGTGCCAGCGTGTGCTTCACCGCACCGACCTCGTACCGCGCGATGGCGGCACAGGTGGTAGTGCACGACCTGTCCTGCCTGCGCAAGTGCGTGTCGGCCGGCGAGGCGCTGCCGGCGGCCACGCGTGCGCAGTGGCAGCAGGCCAGCGGCATCCAGATGATCGACGGCATCGGCTCGACCGAGCTGCTGCACATCTTCATCTCCGCTAGCGAGCGCCAAGCGCGCGGTGGCGCCACCGGTGTCGCCGTGCCGGGCTATCGCGCCTGCGTGGTCGACGACGAGGGGCGCGAAGTGCCACGCGGCCAGGTCGGGCGGCTGGCGGTGAAGGGCCCCACCGGCTGCCGCTACCTGGCCGACGAGCGCCAGACCACTTACGTGCAAAGCGGCTGGAACCTGACCGGCGATGCCTACCGCATCGGCGAAGACGGCCAGTTCGAATACCAGGCGCGCACCGACGACATGATCATCAGCGGCGGCTACAACATCGCCGGGCCCGAGGTGGAGTCGGCGCTGCTGCTGCACCCGGCGGTGGCCGAATGCGCGGTGATCGGCGCCGACGACGCGCAGCGCGGGCAGATCGTCAAGGCCTTCGTCGTGCTGCGCGCGGGCCACGCCGCCAACGACGTGCTGGTCAAGGCGCTGCAGGAGTTCGTCAAGCAGACCATCGCGCCGTATAAATATCCGCGGGCGATCGAGTTTCGTGCCGAGTTACCGCGCACCGAGACTGGCAAGCTGCAGCGCTTTCGCCTGCGGCAATCCGCGGCCTGAAGGCTCGAGTCGCGATGGCCTCGCCGGGCGCCGGCTACTCGGGCACGCCGCTGGTCAAGAAGCTGGGCATCCAGCTCGGCATGACGGTGCAGGTGATCGATGCGCCGCGGCCGTACGAAGACATCGTCGAGGGCTTGCCGGCCGACCTGCGATTCGTCCCACGCGCGACGGCCACCACGCAGTTCGTTCACCTGTTCTGCACCGACGCGGCCAGGCTTGAACGGGCCTTGCCGACATTGCGCGAGCGGCTGCCGGCGAATGCCGTGGTCTGGGTGTCGTGGCCGAAGAAGAGCTCCGGCGTGGTCAGCGACGTCGACGAGAACGCCGTGCGCCGCATCGCGCTGCCGATCGGTTACGTCGACGTCAAGGTGTGCGCCGTCGACGCCACCTGGTCGGGGCTCAAGCTGGTGGTGCGCAAGGCCCTGCGCTGATACTGGGCCCTGAGCTCAGTGACCGGTCAACAGCCGTGCCGCCAGCCGCAGCGGCAGCCCGGCCGCGCGGATCTTGTCGGCCGCCAGCGCGTGGTCGTAGGGCACGCGGTGGTAGGTGATGCTGTTCTCCGAATCGTCGAACATCGCGTAGGCGGCCGCCGGGTTGCCGTCGCGCGGCTGGCCCGCCGAGCCGGGAATGACCAGCCAACGCCGATCGTCGCGCAGCATGATCGGCGCGCCCGGCTTGGGCACGTATTCGCCGGCGCGTCCGGTATCGCCGGCATGGAACAGCCGCTGCTCGTGCAGGTGGCCGCAGAACGTGTAGCGGCATTCGGTGGCCAGCATGCTGCGCAGCGCGAGGTTGGCGTTGAGCAGGTACTCCCACTGGTCGGGCGCGTAGGCATTGGCATGCACGTACAGATGGTCGTCGCGCCGCCGGCTCATCGGCAGCGTGCGCAGGAACTCCAGCCGCGGCTCGTCGAGCTGCGCGCGTGTCCACTCGATGACCGCGCGCGCCTCGATGCGCATCATCGGGTTGGTGCCGAGCACGGTGGCCAGGTCGTGGTTGCCCTGCACGGCGACGGCGCCCTGCGCGACCTGTTCGCGCACGGTGTCGATCACCCAGGCCGGGTCGGCGCCATAGCCGACGAAGTCGCCGAGGAACGCCCATGCTTGTGCGCCTTGCTCGCGCGCATGGGCCATCACGGACTCGACGGCCTCGCGGTTGGCGTGCAAGTCGGTGATCAGCGCGGTCTTCACGTCAGTGGCGCCCGGCCGCCCGAAGCCACTGAAGCGCCCCCTCGGGGGGCAGCGAACGAAGTGAGCGTGGGGGCAGATTCATAGCTCGCGCGCCAGCTGCTGGCGGTTGACGCGCACCGCGTCGAAGCGCGCCACCAGGGCGTCGAGCAGGCGTTGTGCCTTGTGCGTGTTGTCGCTGACCCGGTTGCATACGAAGACGTCGAGCGTCACGGCACACAGCTCGGGCCAAGTGTGCACGGCCAGGTGCGATTCGGCCAGCAACAGCACGCCGGTGTGGCCGGCGTCACCGGCGGGCGCGAAGGCGTGAAACTGGCGCGCCACCACGCTCAGGCCGGCCTGCGACGCCAGCTGCTCGCACAGCGTGGCCAGCGACGCGCCGTCACGCATCAGATTGGCAGGATCGCGGCAGCCGAGCAGATCGGCGGTGAAATGAACGCCACGCATCGATCAAGCGGCGCGGATCACCCGATGCGCCCAAGCAGCAAATACTCCATCAGCGCTTTTTGCGCGTGAAGTCTGTTCTCCGCCTCGTCCCAGACGACCGATTGCTTGCCGTCGATCACTTCGGCAGCCACTTCCTCGCCGCGATGCGCCGGCAGGCAGTGCATGAAGAGGGCATCGCGCTGCGCGAGTTGCATCATCTGCGAGTCGACACACCAGTCGGCAAAGGCCTTCTGGCGCGCTTCGTTCTCGGCCTCGAAGCCCATGCTGGTCCAGACGTCGGTGGTCACCAGATGCGCGCCTTCGCAGGCCGCGAACGGGCTCTTGAAGACTTTCACGCACTTCGCGTTGGCCACGCCCGCTCGCGCGAGGTCGATCTCGTAGCCGCTGGGTGTGCTGATGTGCAGCGTGAAGCCCAGGATGTCGGCCGCCTGCAGCCAGGTGTTGGCCATGTTGTTGCCGTCGCCGACCCAGGCCACCACCTTGCCGGCGATGCTGCCACGGTGCTCGATGAAGGTGAACACGTCGGCCAGGATCTGGCACGGGTGGTACTCGTTGGTCAGGCCGTTGATCACCGGCACCCGCGAGTGCGCGGCGAAGGCCTCGATCTTGGCCTGCTCGTAGGTGCGGATCATCACGATGTCGACCATGCGGCTGATCACGCGAGCAGCGTCATCGATCGGCTCGTCGCGGCCGAACTGGCTGTCGGTGGTGGTGAGATGCACCACCGAACCGCCCATCTGGTACATGCCGGCTTCGAAGCTGACGCGCGTGCGCGTGCTGGCCTTCTCGAAGATCATCGCCAGGGTGCGGTCCACCAGCGGCTGGTAGCGCTCGTAGTTCTTGAAGCGCGTCTTGATGATGCGGGTGCGCTCGAACAGGTAGGCGTACTCCTCGGCCCGCAGGTCCTTGAACTGCAGGTAGTGCTTCATCAGGCGGTCGCCGGGCTTCACGCCTTGCCGGCCAGGAACTCGCGCACCAGCGGCGCCAGGATGCGCACCACCTGGTCGCCCTCGGCAGGCGTCATGATCAAAGGCGGCAGCAGGCGGATCACGGTGTCGGCGGTCACGCTGATCAACAGCCCCGCCTCGGCGGCCTTGTTGAGCAGGTCGCCGCACGGACGGTCGAGCTCGATGCCGAGCATCAGGCCCTGGCCGCGGATCTCCACGATGCCCTGGACGCCCGACCATTCGCGCTCGAAGCCCTTCTTGATGCGCTCGCCCACCAGCGCCGCGTTGTCGAGCAGCTTGTCCTCGGCGACGATGCGCATCGTCTCGATGCCAGCGCGCATCGCCAGCGGATTGCCGCCGAACGTGGTGCCGTGGTTGCCGGGCCCGAGCACGTCCTTCGCGCGCGGCCCGACCACGATGGTGCCCACCGGCACGCCCGAGCCCAGGCCCTTGGCCATCGGCATCACGTCGGGCACGATGCCAGCCCACTGGTGCGCGAACCATTTGCCGGTGCGGCCCATGCCGCACTGCACCTCGTCGAGCATCAGCAGCCAGTTCTTCTCGTCGCACAGCTTGCGCAGGTCGCGCAGATGCTCCCAGCGGGTGGGGTTGATGCCGCCTTCGCCCTGAATGGTTTCGAGGAACACGGCCACTACGTTGGGGTTGCTGCGTGCCACCTCGCGCACCGCGCCGATGTCGTTGAGCGGCACGCGCACGAAGCCTTCGACCAGCGGCTCGAAGCCTTTTTGCACTTTCGGATTGCCGGTGGCCGACAAGGTGGCGATCGAGCGGCCATGGAAGGCCTTTTCGTAGACGATGATCTCGGGCCGTTCGACGCCGCGATCGTGGCCGAATTTGCGCGCGATCTTGATCGCGCCTTCATTGGCTTCGAGCCCGGTGGAGCAGAAGAACGCCGAGGACAGCCCCGACACCTCGCACAGCGCGGCCGCCAGCCGCTCCTGCAGTGGCGCCTGGTAGTAGTTGGAGCAGTGGATCAGCTTGGCCACCTGGTCCTGCAGCGCCGGCACCAGCTTGGGGTGGCCGTGGCCCAGCGTGTTGACCGCGATGCCGGCCAGCGCGTCGAGGTACTCGCGGCCATCGGTATCCCAGACGCGGCAGCCGCGCCCGTGCGACAGCGCGAAAGGCAGGCGGGCGTAGGTGTTCATCAGGTGCGAGACGGCGGGCATGACGGCAACTCCAGGTGGCTCAAGGGCCGGCGGCACCACGAACGTCACGCGCCGCGCAAATTCATTCTAAAGGGGAGGGTCCCATGGGCCGACAAGCAGGGGGGAGCGCGATCGGGCACAAAGCATGCATGCTGCAACGCAATACCATCAGGGCACAATCGCGGCCCTGGTGCACACCTTGCCGCATGAGGACGTGCCGGTGGCCACCGGTGCGGCGTCGCGCGAGCAGCCATCGCCGCCCGCCGACACCATGCCTGCCGCCACGCCACGCCTGTTCAAGATCCAGGGCATCACCCGCGAAGGCAAGGCGTTTCGCCCCAGCGACTGGGCCGAGCGTCTGGCCGGCGCTCTGTCGTCGTTTCGGCCCGCCGGCTCGGGCATCGGTGCCCACATCGGTTACTCGCCGTATTGCGTGCCGCGGGTGGTGGGCGGCGTCAGGTGCGTGATCGTCAACGAGGCCCTGCGAGAGCTGGAGCCGATGGCGCTGGATTTCGTGATGCACTTTGCGCGCGACAACCACCTCGTCACCAGTGAGATCGCGCCCGGCGAAGACCTGTCGTAGGTGCAGCCGGCGCGCCGCGCAACGAAAAGGGCCTGCATGCGCAGGCCCTTGCCAGGTGTGTCGGCCGCTCGCCGTCAGGCCGTCATGCCCTTGAGCTTGGCCGCCAGGCGGCTCTTGTGACGAGCCGCCTTGTTCTTGTGGAAGATGCCCTTGTCGGCCACCGAGTCGATGACCACCTGCGCGCTCTTGAAGAGCTCGCTCGCCTTGGCCTTGTCGCCACCCGCCACAGCCTTTTGCACGTTCTTGATCACGGTGCGAAAACGTGAGCGCAGCGCCGTGTTGTGCGCGTTGAGGTCGACGTCTTGCCGTGCGCGCTTGCGCCCCGAGGCAAGGCGGACGGTCTTTTTCTTGGCTTTGGTGGCGGTGGCCATGGCGATGCTGTGAGGTGTTGCGGCATAGGCGGCTTAAGGGCCGCGCGTGAAGCCGGGCAGTATACACCGCGGTGCCACCGAAGACTTGCTGCGCGGCAGGCCGCACCGAGGGCGCTGCCTATAATCCGCGCGCCCGATGAACCTGCTCAAGGCCGCATCCACAGTCTCGGTGCTGACGCTGGCGTCGCGGGTGACCGGGCTGATCCGCGAGGCGCTGATCGCCAGCGCATTCGGCGCCAGCGCGCTGACCGACGCCTTCAACGTGGCGTGGCGAATCCCCAATCTGCTGCGCCGCCTGTTTGCCGAGGGCGCCTTCGCGCAGGCTTTCGTGCCGATCCTGGCCGGCACGCGGGAGCGCGACGGCGATGAGGCCACGCACCGGCTGGTCGATGCGGTGGGCACGGTGCTGTGGTGGTGCCTGCTGGCCACCGTGGTGGTGGGTGTGGCCGCGGCGCCGGTGGTGGTGTGGCTGGTGGCCTCGGGCCTGCAGCGCTTCGACGACGCCGTATGGATGACCCGCGTGATGTTCCCCTACATCGCGCTGATCTCGATGGTGTCGCTGGCGGCCGGCATCCTCAACACCTGGCGGCGCTTTGCGGTGCCCGCCGCGACGCCGGTGCTGCTCAACCTGTGCGTGATCGCTGCGACGTTGTGGGGTGCACCCTGGTTCGCGGCGCTTGGCGTCGAGCCGATCTATGCGGTGGCGTGCGGCACCGTGCTGGGTGGCTTCGTGCAGCTGGCGATCCAGGTCCCCGCGTTGCGCGCTGTGGGCTACCTGCCGCGCCTGGGCCTTGCGCCGGGCTCGGTGGCCGCGGCATGGCGCCATCCGGGCGTGCACCGCGTGTTGCGGCAAATGGGCCCCGCCGTGTTGGGCGTGTCGGTGGCGCAGATTTCGTTGCTGATCAACACCCACATCGCGTCGCGCCTGGCGGTCGGCTCGGTGTCGTGGCTGAATCTGGCCGATCGCCTGATGGAGTTGCCCACCGCACTGCTGGGCGTGGCGATGGGCGTGGTGCTGCTGCCGCAGCTGGCGTCGGCGCAGGCGCGTGAAGACCACGCCGGGTACTCGGCGATGCTCGATTGGGGGTTGCGGCTGGTGGTGTTGCTGTCGCTGCCGTGCGCGGTGGCGTTGGTGGTGTTCCCGCAGCCGATGCTCGCGGTGCTGTTTCACCACGGCCACTTCACTGGCCGTGACGTGGCGCAAAGCGCGGGACCGCTGGCGGCCTACGGGATCGGTCTGTTGGGCATCGTGGCGGTCAAGGTGCTGGCGCCGGGCTACTACGCGCGCCAAGACGTGCGCACGCCGGTGCGCATTGCGATCGCGGTGCTCGTGCTCACGCAGGCGATGAACCTGGTGCTGGTGCCCTGGCTGGCGCATACCGCGCTGACCCTCACCATCGGGCTGGGCGCGATGATCAACGCGGCATGGCTGTTGCGCGGTCTCATGCGTGCAGGCGTGTATCGGCCAGGCCCGGGCTGGGGGCGCTTTGTGCTCAGCGTGCTGCTCGCTTGCGCTGCGCTGGGCGCGGTGCTGTTCTGGGCCGCTGGCGCCGTGGACTGGATCGGTGCCCAGGCGCGCCCCTGGTGGCGCGCCGGCATGCTGGCCGGTGCGCTGGGCGCGGTGGCCCTGCTGTACTTCGGCGTGCTGGCCGCATGCGGCGTGCGTTTGCGCGAATTCATGCGCCGGGCATGAGCGCGCGTGCGCCGGGGCCGTCGGACCGGCCGTCGGCGAACCCCTACACTGGAGGGGCCGGATTCCAACGTCATCGCCGATCGATGCCGCACCAGTCGCTGTTCAGTGCACCGACCCCGTTGCAGTACTTCGCCGCCCTGGTGGCCGAAGACTCGGGCCTTGCGTTGCTCGAGGCCGCGGTGTCGATCGCGCAAGACGAGTACCCCGAGCTCGACGTGCAGACGGTGCTGTCGCAGATCGACACGCTTGGCGCCAAGCTCAAGGCGCGGGTGCCGGCCGATGCGGCGCCGGTGCAGCGGCTGCGCTTGCTGAACCGCTACTTCTACCGCGAGCTCGGCTTCGCCGGCAACGTCAACGACTACTACGACCGCCGCAACAGCTTCATCAACGACGTGCTGGCGCAGCGCCGCGGCATCCCGTTGACGTTGGCGCTGCTGTACATCGAGTTGGCCGGGCAGTTGGGCCTCACTGCGCGCGGCGTGTCGTTCCCGGGGCACTTCCTGATCAAGTTGCGCATGCCGCAGGGCGAGGTGGTGCTCGACCCGTTCAACGGCCGCTCGCTGTCGCGCGAAGAGCTCGACGAGCGGCTGGCCCCGTACCGCCGCCGCCAGGGGCTGGTGGGCGAATTCGAGGCACCGCTCGGCTTGTTCCTCCAGGCGGCCCAGCCGCGCGACGTGCTGGCTCGCATGTTGCGCAATTTGAAGGAGATCCACCGCAGCGGCCGCGACGGCGAGCGCTGGCTTGCCGTGCAGGAGCGCCTGGTGGTGCTGTTGCCGCAAAACTGGGACGAGCGGCGCGATCGCGCGCTCGCGCTGATCGAGCTCGGACGCGCGCACGCTGCGATCGCCGACCTCGAGGCTTACCTCGCCAACCGGCCCGATGCCGACGACGCGCTGGCGATGGCCGAGCGGCTCGACGAACTGCGCCGCACGCCGCGTCTGCATTGAACTGCCGCGATCGAATGACCTTCAGCGCCCGGCAATGCCCCCCGCACGAGGCTTCGGGGCTGGCGCTGCGCCGGGCACGCCGGCCTGCCTTGTGAGTCGGTGGACCGCGCGATGAAGCAGCTGCCCCTGCCGATCGTGGCGCCGGCGACGGCGCGTTTCGACACCTTCGTGGCCGGCGCCAACGCCGCGGCGCTGCAGCACCTGGAGCAGATGGGTGCCGGACCGACACCGGTATTCCTGTGGGGCCCTTCGGGCAGTGGCAAGACGCACCTGCTGCATGCGGTGGCGCACCAGCGCCAGCAGCGCGGCGAGCGCGTGGGCTGGTTCGACCCGTCGGCGCGGCCGCCGTGGACGATGGAACCCGACTGCACGGTGCTGCTGCTCGACGGCTGCGACGCCTACGACGATGCCCAGCAGCGCAGCGCGTTTGCCTTGTTGATCCAGGCACAGTCGCATGGCGTGCCCTGGGTGGCGGCGGCGCGGGTGCCGCCGGTGGATCTGGACGTGCGCGAAGACCTGCGAACGCGCCTGGGCTGGGGCCCGGTGTTCGGCATTCGCG
>JBIODO010000021.1:0-20643 GCA_044445225.1 Burkholderiales bacterium | reverse complement strand
GGCCAGGATGGAACTGCAATTCCTGCGCCCGGTTTTTGCGGCGCAGGGGTGTCCGTGCGGGTTCGACTGACGGCGATCAAGCGGGGCGTTGGGTGGCCCGCTGCCTCGGCATCAGGGGCGCGCGCGCTTTTGTCGAAGGGCTCTGCCGTGGTCTGCCAGGCCCGTTTCTGGGTGGCGGTGCTAGGGAAAATACGGGTGCAGTGAGGCCACCAAACGCCGGCGCGACCGATCTGCAATCCCCACGCTGACAAGGTGCACCAAATCTGAGGCAGTGACTTCGGCACAGAGTGTCATCGCCGCGACGCGCGCGGCAGCTTGCCGAGGCACTGGTGGTGCCGAACCTGCAATGCTCAGGGCTTGACGCGCCACACCCGCAGCACCGGCGGGCAGCGGCGGATCGTGCGCAGCGCATCGGCCAGATGCAGACGATCGCGCACGGTGATCAGCAGGCGCAGCTCGGTGGTCTCTGCCGCGCGGTCTTCGCCCATGTCGATGTGCGTGATGTCGGCCTGCGCGGCGCTGACGGCGCTGGCCACCTGTGCGAGCACGCCCTGACCGTTGCGCACCAGCACGGTCACTGCGGTCTCGAAATTGCGCGTCGGCTCTTCAGCCCACTCCACACCCATCCAACGTTCGGGGTCGCGGTCGGCCAACTTCTTGGCGACATGGCATTCGGCCGTGTGCACCACCAGCCCCTCGCCACGGCCGAGGTAGCCGACGATGGCATCACCCGGAATCGGCCGGCAGCAGGTGGCCAGCTGCAGCGAGGCGCCTTCGCTGCCGTCGACCATCACCAGCGAGTGCGCATGCGCATCGTCGCTGGCGTAGCGGCCCAGCGTGAGCGTCACGGCGTCGGGGCGAGTGCCTTGCTCGCCCATCAACTGCGACAGGCGTTTGGCGACGATGGTGGCGATCTTCCTGCCGATCGCGATGTCGGTGAGCAATTCGCCACGCGTGCGGTTGCCGCTCCAGCGGAGCAGCTGTTGCCATAAGGCATTGACGGCGGCGTCGTCGCTGCCGGAGGGCAGCTGCAGCCCTTCGGCGCGCAGCGCCTGCGCCAGCAACTTCTCGCCCAGCGCCCGCGACTCCTCGAGCTCCATGGTCTTCAGGTGATGGCGGATCTTGGAGCGCGCACGGCCGGTGCGCACGAAGTTCAGCCACGACGGGTTGGGGCGCGCGCCGGGCGCGGTGACCACCTCGACCACGTCGCCCGAGCGCAACTCGGTGCGCAGCGCCACCGGCTCATTGTTAACGCGGGCGGCCACCGTGTGGTCGCCGACGTCGGAGTGGATCGCGTAGGCAAAGTCCACCGCCGTGGCGCCGCGCGGCAGCGCCAGGATCTTGCTCTTGGGCGTGAAGACGTACACCGCCTCGGGCACGAGGTCGATCTTCACGTGCTCGAGGAACTCGGCCGCGTCGCGCGTTTCGTCCTGAATGTCGAGCAGCGACTGCAGCCACATCGTGCCCAGGCGCTGCGCTTCGTCGGAGTCCTTGTCTTTGGTCTTGTACAGCCAGTGCGCCGCGATGCCCGACTCGGCCACTGCGTGCATCAGCGCGGTGCGGATCTGGAACTCCACTGCCGTGCCCAGCGGACTCACGAGGGTGGTGTGCAGCGACTGGTAGCCGTTCAGCTTGGGGATTGCGATGTAGTCCTTGAAGCGGCCCGGCACCGGCTTGTACAACTGGTGCAGCACACCGAGCGCGAGATAGCACTCGTTGAGCGCGCCCACGACGATGCGAAAGCCGAAGATGTCGCTCACCTGGGCGAAGCTGGTGTGCTTCTCGCGCATCTTGCGGTAGATCGAATACACGGTTTTCTCGCGGCCGCCGACCTGAACTTTGATCTTGGCGTTGGCGAACGCGCGCAACACTTCCTTCTCGACGCGCTCGACGATGTCGCGGCGATGCCCGCGTGCGCGCTGCAGCGCCTTGCCGAGCGCCGCATGACGCCACGGATTCAAGCAGGCGAACGACAGCTCCTGCAGCTCGCGAAAGGTCTGGTTCAAACCCAGACGGTGCGCGATCGGCGCATAGATCTCGAGCGTCTCTCGCGCCATGCGCTGGCGGCGGTCTTCTGCGATCGCTTGCACGGTGCGCATGTTGTGCAGCCGATCGGCGAGTTTGATCAGGATGACGCGCACATCGCGCGCCATCGCCAGCAGCATCTTGCGAAACGACTCGGCCTGGCCCTCTTCGCGGGTAGAGAACTGCAGCTTGTCCAGTTTGGTCAGGCCATCGACCAAGTCGGCGGTCGGTGCGCCGAAGCGCTCGATCAACTCCGACTTGGTAATGCCGCAATCCTCCATCGCATCGTGCATCAGTGCGGCCATCACCGCCTGCGCGTCGAGCCGCCAGTCGGCCACCAGGCCGGCCACCGCGATCGGGTGCGTGATGTAGGGCTCGCCGCTGGCGCGAAACTGTCCGAGGTGCGCCTCGTCGGCGAACTTGAACGCTTCGCGGATCAGCTTGATCTCTGGCTTGCCGAGGTACGACAGCTTGTCGAGCAGGGCGGCAAACGACGCCGCCTGGGGCTTGGGCGCGGCTGGCGCCGCTGCGGTCACACGCTGAAACCCCTGCAGCGCGGATGGCAGCAGTTCGGCGGCGAACGAACGAATGCCCATGAGCCGACTTTAGCGCGGAACGCCCCTTGGGCGGGCCTGTCGCGCAGGTAGCCTCTCGGCGCCGCCACGAGCCCCATCCAGCACAAACAAAGTGCGAGTTCGAAGAGCCCCGTTGCGTTCGCGAGCAAAGCAAAAGGGCGCCGAAGGCGCCCTTTTGCAGCATGCAGCCGGTCTGGCCGCTGCGTGAACCTCAGATCGGCACGCGTCGCAGCATCTCGACACCGACCTCGCCGGCGGCAATCTCACGCAGTGCGGTGACACCGGGCTTGTTCTTGCTCTCGATCTTCGGCGCGTGGCCCTGGCTCAGCATGCGCGCCCGGTAGGTGGCCGCCAGCACCAACTGGAAACGGTTGGGTATTTTGTGCAGGCAATCTTCGACGGTGATGCGGGCCATGGATGCGCTTTCCTTGGTTGGCAATCGACCGGCCTACAGCAGATCGAGCGCTTTGAACACTTGGGACTTGTTGCGCCGCTGCGCGGCGAACTTCAGGCGCTGCGAATGGACGACCGTCTTCAGATCGAACAGCGCCGTCTCGAACAAGGCGTTGATTATAACGAAGTCGAACTCCTTGGCCCGCGCCACCTCGACACGGGCGTTGGCCATGCGGGTCTCGATCACCGCCGGTGCGTCCTCGCCACGGCGCAGCAGCCGCTGGCGAAGCTCGTCCCAACTGGGTGGCAGGATGAAGATCAACACCGCGTGCGTGAACAGCCGCTTGATCTGCAACGCGCCTTGCCAATCGATCTCGAGCACCACGTCCTCGCCGGCGGCCAGCCGCGACTCGATGGCCTTGCGCGAGGTGCCGTACAGATGGCCATGCACCGACGCCCACTCGAAGAACTCGCCGTGCTCGACCATGGCGCGAAACTGCGGCTCATCGACGAACCAGTACTCGCGGCCGTCGTGCTCCTGCCCGCGCGGCGCGCGGGTGGTGTGCGACACCGACAGCGCCAGGTGCGAGTCGAGTTCGAGCAGCGCGTTGACCAGGCTCGATTTGCCCGCCCCACTGGGCGCGGCGACGACAAACAGGTTGCCAGGCGTCTCGATCCTGGCATCAAGGGGCGTCGAGGACTGGGTCACGGCCCAAGTGTAGGGCCCGCTCGCACGGGCGCAGCATGCTGCACGGCTGCGGCTGTGACAAGACTCGCAAAACACCGCGCGGCGGCAAGGCGGCGGCGCGTGATCACTCGATGTTCTGCACCTGTTCGCGCAATTGCTCGACCAGCACCTTCATGTCGACGGCGATGGTGGTCAATTCCAGCGTTGCTGATTTCGAGCCCAGCGTGTTGGCCTCGCGGTGCAGCTCCTGGATCAGGAAGTCCAGGCGCTTGCCGATCTCGCCGCCTGCGCCGAGCAAGCGCTCGATCTCGTCGAGGTGAGCGGTGAGGCGTGCCAACTCTTCGGCCACGTCGATGCGCAGCGCGAGGGCGGCGGCTTCGCTGAGTGCGCGCTCGCGCGGCGAGTCGGTGTCGGTGGCGCCTGCGGCAGCCAGCGCCTCGTTGAAGCGTTCGATGAAACGTTGTTGCTGGCGCTGCACCAGCGCCGGCACCAGCGGTGCCGCCTGCGCGGCCAGCGCGCGCAATTGGCGCACACGCTCGAGCAACACCACCACCAGGCGCTCGCCTTCACGCGCGCGTGCATCGCGCAGAGACGACACGCAGTCACGCGCGGCCTGCAGCGCGCAGGCCTGCAAATCCTCATCGGCACCGCTCGGCCGGCTCCATTGCATGATCTCGCCCACGCTGAAGCCGCGTGCACCCGGCAGCCAAGCCTGCACGGTCGACTCGAGCCGTGCGAGCCGGTTGAGCTGTTCGGGCGCCGGCATCGGCCATTCCGAGTCCGATTCCCGGTGAGTGACCACGCGCAACTCGACCTTGCCGCGCCGCACAGCGCCGGCGACCGTCTCACGCAACGCCGGTTCGAGGCTGCGCAACTCGTCAGGCAGGCGCAAGGAAAGGTCGAGGAAGCGGCCGTTGACGGAACGCAACTCCACCGTGACGCCGGCGCGTGAACTCGTGCTGTCTTGCGCGTGTGGGCGCGGTGTCGCTTTGGCGCTCGCGAAACCGGTCATGCTGTAAACTGCCATCGCCTCTTCGCGCCGAAATATTCGATTATGTCAAAGCCGAAACCAGCGCCGTTGCCGGCCGGCACTGTGGTTGGCGGCTATCAAGTAGTGAAGAAGTTGGCAGCGGGTGGCTTTGGCGTCGTCTATCTGGCCGAAGACGAGAGCCGGCACTTGGTGGCGATCAAGGAATATCTGCCGGCGTCGCTCGCTGAACGCTCGCCCGGCGAACTCACGCCGCGCGTCAAGCCCGAGAAGCAGCCGCTGTATCGCCTGGGCCTGAAGAGCTTCTTCGAAGAAGGCCGATCGCTGGCGCAGATCAGCCATCCGAGCGTGGTCTCGGTGCTGAACTTCTTCCGCGAGAACGAAACCGTCTACATGGTGATGAACTACCTGCAGGGCGACACGCTGCAGGATTTCATCGTCACCGCGCGCGACCTCAAACGCGACAAAGTATTTCGAGAGTCGACGATCCGCTCGCTGTTCGACGAAATCCTGCGCGGCTTGCGCATCGTGCACCAGCACAAGATGCTGCACCTGGACATCAAGCCGGCCAACATCTTCATCACCAACGACAACAAGGCGGTGATGCTCGACTTCGGCGCGGCGCGCGAGGTGTTGAGCAAAGAGGGCAACTTCATCCGCCCGATGTACACGCCCGGCTTCGCGGCGCCCGAGATGTACCGCCGCGATGGCACGCTGGGGCCGTGGACCGACATCTACGCGATCGGCGCCTGCATCTACGCCTGCATGCAGGGCTATCCGCCCAACGATGCACCGCAGCGCATCGACAAGGATCGCCTGGCGCTGAGCCTCTCGCGCCTGCGCAACGTGTACTCCGACAACCTGATTGAAGTGACCGAGTGGTGCATGTCGCTGGATCCGCTGTCGCGCCCGCAAAGCGTGTTCGCGCTGCAGAAGGAACTCGCGCGCGAGACTGAACGACGCTACACCAAGCTCAGCTTCGGTGAGCGGCTGAAGCTGCAGCTCGAAAACCTGAAGACCGGCGCGAAACCGTGAGCCCGCGCGTCGCTTCGCTCCTGGCCCATGGCCCCGCGAGGGGCCGCTGCGCGTCCCGTGGGGCCCCGGCCGGCTTGGGAGCGGCCCGGCGCTCGGCCGGTTCCCGCTAACACCACAAGAGTCCTTCGGCCATGCGCTTCTCCGTCTATCAGGTCAGCCGCAAGGGCGGCCGCGACAAGAACGAAGACCGCATGGGCTATTGCTACACGCGCGATGCGGGCCTGTTCGCGCTGGCCGATGGCATGGGCGGCCATCCCGAGGGCGAGGTCGCATCGCAGCTCGCGTTGCAGACGTTGGCGGCGCTGTTCCAGCGCGACGCCAAGCCCACGCTGGCCGAGCCGCTGCGCTTCCTGCACGAAGCGATCATCGCCGGTCACCATCAACTGTTGCGCTATGCCACCGAAAAGGCCTTGATCGACACGCCGCGCACCACGGTGGTGGCCTGCCTGATGCAGGGCAACGCCGCATACTGGGCGCACTGCGGCGACTCGCGGCTGTATTTCGTGCGCGGCGACAAGCTGATCGCGCGCACACGCGACCACTCGTATTCCGAGCTGCAGGAAACCCTGTCGCAAGTGGTTCCGGTGGGCGAGCGCTTCAACCGCAACGTGCTGTTCACCTGCCTGGGCTCGCCGGGCAAGCCGGTGGTCGACACCGCCGGCCCGCTGCTGCTGCAGCCGCACGACCGTGTGCTGCTGTGCTCCGACGGCCTGTGGGGCAGCGTCAGCGACGCGTTGATCACCGAGCACCTGGCGGCACGCCCGATCTCCGACGCGGTGCCCGAGTTGGTGGAGCTGGCGCTGCGCACCGGCGGCGCCAAAAGCGACAACGTGACGGTGCTCACCGCCGAGTGGGAAGCCGCCGAAGACGGCGAGGGCAGCGCCGAGGTGTCGACGACAGCGCTGGGCGAAGAAGTGTTCGCCTCGACGATCCAGGCCAGCCTGATCGGTGAGAACCAGCCCGTCGACGAGCTCGACGAGGCCGAGATCGAACGCTCGATCAAAGAGATCAACGAGGCGATCAAGCGCTCGTCGCAGAAGAAGTCGTGACCTGTCGGCCCCTGAGCGGCCGAGCATCTCTGCAGGCCACCCGGCCGCTCGTGCCCTTGCGGTGAACGACAATCGTGCTATGACCTACCAACGCACAAGCGGCCGCGCAGCCGATGCATTGCGCGCGGTGCAAATTGAGCGCGGCTACACGCGGCATGCCGAGGGCTCGGTGCTGGTGTCGTTCGGCGACACACGCGTGCTGTGCACGGCGTCGGTCGAGGAGAAGGTGCCGCCGCACCAGCGCGGTAGCGGGCAGGGCTGGGTCACCGCCGAGTACGGCATGCTGCCCCGCGCCACGCACACGCGCGGCGACCGCGAGGCGGCGCGCGGCAAACAAAGCGGCCGCACGCAAGAGATCCAGCGCCTGATCGGCCGCGCGATGCGGTGTGTATTCGATCTGGCGGCGCTCGGCGAGCGCACGATCGTGCTCGACTGCGATGTGTTGCAGGCCGACGGCGGCACGCGCACCGCGGCGATCACCGGCGCCTACGTCGCCGCGCACGATGCGGTGAGCTGGCTGCTCGGCAAGGGTGCGATCGCGGCGTCGCCGCTGCGCGATCAGGTGGCCGCGGTGTCGGTGGGCATCGTGCAGGGCGCGCCGCTGCTCGATCTGGAGTACATCGAAGACTCGGCGTGCGACACCGACATGAACGTGGTGATGACCGGCTCCGGCGGTTTCGTCGAGGTGCAGGGCACCGCCGAGGGGCAGAGTTTCTCGCGCGCCGAGATGGACCGCCTGCTTGCGCTGGCCGACAAGGGCATCCGGGAGCTGCTCGCGATGCAACGCGCGGCGCTGGGGAGCGATTGATGGCCCCCTTGCTCGCATCGCTCGCATCCCCCCATGGGGGATCAGGCCCCTTCGGGCGGCCGGGTGGGGCCTGATGCGGTTGGTGCTGGCGTCCAACAACGCCAAGAAGCTGCTCGAGCTGCAGGCATTGCTGAGCGGGCTCGCAGTGCAACTGGTGCCGCAGTCGGCACTGCAGATCGCCGAGGCCGACGAGCCGCACGGCACGTTCGTCGAAAACGCGTTGGCGAAGGCGCGCCACGCTGCGGCGCACGCCAATGGGCCGGCGATCGCCGACGACTCCGGCCTGTGCGTTGACGCGCTGGGCGGCGAGCCCGGGGTGGCCTCCGCGAACTACGCCGACGCGGTGCCCGACAGCGGCGATCGCGAACAGCGGCGCGCCCGGCAGGACGCCGCCAACACAGCGCTGCTGCTGCAGCGCATGCGCGATGCGGGCGATCGCCGGGCGCGCTTCGTCAGCACGCTGGTGGCGCTGCGCCACGCCCACGACCCCGAGCCGTTGATCGCCTTCGGCCGCTGGGAGCTCGAACTGCTGCACGAACCGCGCGGCAGCGGGGGCTTCGGCTACGACCCGGTGGTGCGTGTGCCCACGCACGACTGCAGCGTCGCCGAGCTGGCGCCCGCGGTGAAGAACCAGATCAGTCACCGCGCGCTGGCCGCGCAGGCGATGCGCACGCTGATCCAGGACGTGTGGCGCCTTGATTGAGTTTGCGCGCGCCGCAACCGTCGAGCACCACTTGAGGCCCGGCACGCTGCAGCTTGCCGCGCTGCCGCCGCTGGCGCTGTACGTGCACCTGCCCTGGTGCCTGGCCAAGTGCCCGTATTGCGATTTCAATTCGCACGAGGTCGCCTCATCGGGGTTGCCCGAGGCGCGCTATCTGCAGGCCCTGCGTGCCGACCTCGAAGCCGCGCTGCCGCTGGTGTGGGGCCGGCCGATCGTCAGCGTGTTCATCGGCGGCGGCACGCCGAGCTTGTTTTCCCCCGACGGCATCGATGCGCTGCTGTCGAGCCTGCGCAGCCTGTTGCAGCTGGAGCCGGCCTGCGAGGTCACGCTGGAGGCCAACCCCGGCACCTTCGAGCGCGAGCGCTTTCGCGCCTTTGCGCAGGCAGGGGTCAACCGGCTGTCGATCGGTGTGCAGAGTTTCGACGACACGCTGCTCGCACGCATCGGCCGCGTGCACGACGGCAGCCAAGCGCGCGCAGCGGCGCAGGAGGCTCGCGAGTCGTTCGAGCGCTTCAACCTCGACTTGATGTACGCGTTGCCGGGCCAGACGCTGCAAGACCTGCACTGCGACCTCGACACCGCGCTTGCGTTCGAACCGCCACACCTGTCGGTGTACCACCTGACGATCGAACCGAACACCCGCTTTGCGCTCGACCCACCGCCGCGCCCGGATGACGACCTGGCCAGCGACATGCTCGATGCGATCGTCGATCGCACCGCGGGTGCCGGACTGGCGCGCTACGAGGTGTCGGCGTTCGCGCGGCCGGGCCGCGAGTGCGTGCACAACCTGAACTACTGGCAGTTCGGCGACTACCTGGGCATCGGCGCGGGCGCGCACAGCAAGCTGAGCTTTCCCCATCGCGTGGTGCGGCAGCAGCGCTGGCGCGAACCGGCTGCCTACATGAAGCAAGCGCTTGCCGGGCAGGCCGTGAGCAACGAACACGAAGTCGCGCGCTATGCGCTGGCCTTCGAGTTCATGCTCAACACGTTGCGCTTGCGCGAGGGCTTTGCCACCAACCTGTTCGTCGAGCGCACAGGCCTGCCGCTGTCGAGCGTCGAGCCGGCGCTGCAGCAGGCCGAGCGCCGCGGGCTCATCGAACGCGACGCTTCGCGGGTGCGGCCGAGCGCGCGGGGCTTCGACTTTTTGTCCGACCTGCAGCAGCTTTTCTTGCCGGCGGCTTGAGCGCCTTCTGGGCAGGGCTGGACCGCCGAGCCCGCTTGCCGCGGGATTCAGGCAACGGGGCGGCGCCACCGCTGCGCGAGAGCGGCGATGCGTCGCTGGCCGACCAGGCCCGCGCCGACGCATCGATCTGCTCGCGCAGCCAGCGGCGCAGCGACGCCAGCGGCCGCCAGTCGTGCAGCGCTGGCGGGTACACCAGCCAGTAGGCATCGACCCGTTCCTCGTGCAACGCCAGGCTCGACAGGCGAAACAGCCGCCGCTCACGCAGCGCGTCGGCGGCCAACACCTCGCGCGACAGTGAAATGCCGATGTTCTGCTCGGCCGCCTGCAGCATCAGGCCCGCATCGTTGAACACCGCCACCGGATTGACGCGCACCTTCAGGCCCGACAAGGCGAACCACTGCTCCCACAGGTCGGCGTCACCGAGCAGCGGTTCGCGCACCAACGCGGCCACGTCTTGCCCGAGCAGGCGCTGCGCCGCCTGCGGCGAGCCCAGGGGCACCCGCGGCGAATCGATCAGGCGCTCGGCGTGCAGGCCGCGCCACTGGCCGCCGCCCTGGCGCAGCGCGGCGTGAAAGCCCTCGCGCTGCAGGTCGACCACCTGCTGCGACGCGTCGAGCTCGAGCGCGATGTCGGGATGCTTGGCATGCCAATCGCCCATGCGCGGCAGCAGCCAGCGCTGCGCGAACGATGGCAGCACGGTGACGCGCAATCGTGCATGGGCGCCCGCCGCCGCGGCAACGGCTGCGCGCACGCCGGCATCGATCTGGTCCAGCGCGGGGCCTATCGCCTGCAGCAGCGCAGCCCCCGCGGCATTGAGCACGATGCGGCGCGCGCGCCGATCGAACAGTGGCAGGCCGAGCTGGGTTTCGAGCTGGCGCAGCTGCTGGCTGACGGCGCTGTGCGTGAGGTGAAGCTCCTCGGCTGCGGCGCGCAGATTGCCGGTGCGTGCGATGACCCGAAAACCGGGCAGCGTGTGCAGCGGCAGGCGCGACATGCTGTTCAGTATGCCTTACCAACTCGTGCAAAAGAAGTCGATTTCACCGGGTGAGATGGATGCTTATGCTGCCCATCATCCACTGGGAGAGTCACATGGAATCCACCTGGTCCCGCCCCATCCCGCTGTCGCGTGCCGTCTGGTTGCGCATTGGCGAGGCCGTGCTCGACGCCGCGCACGCGCGCATCGCGACGCTGCGTGGCTGGTGGGGCCGCTGGCGGGCCTCGCGCCGGTGCGAGGCCGAGTTCCGGGCGTTGCGGCAGTTGAGCCCCACCGTGCTGCGCGACATCGGGGTTGAGCCTGAATGGGTCAACGAGTCGCAGCGCTGGCACGATCAGCACAACGTGGCCCGCAGCAACTTCTTGCGTGGCCTGTAGGTTGGTGGCGCGCCGCGCCGCCCTTGCGCTTTCAGATGCGGTGGATGGTGCCGCCCGCAGTGCTCTTCAGGCGTGCCGCCAGCGCCGATGCGATGCGGCTCAGCGGCAGCACCTCATGCGCTGCGCCGCGCGCAATGGCCTCGCGCGGCATGCCGAACACCACGCAGCTGGCTTCGTCCTGGCAGATGTTGTAGCTGCCGGCGTCGCGCATCAACCGCATCGCCTGTGCGCCGTCGGCGCCCATACCGGTGAGCATCACCGCCAGCGCATTGAGGCCCACCACCCGCGCGGCCGACTCGAACAGCACCTCGACCGACGGCTTGTGGCGATTCACCGCCTCGCCATCGCGCACGCGCGCCACGTAGTTGGCGCCGTTGCGCGCGACCGACAAGTGAAAGCCGCCGGGCGCCAGGTAGGCGTGCCCCGGCAACAGGCGCTCGCCGTCGACCGACTCCTTGACGCGAATCTGGCACAACGAGTCGAGCCGCTTGGCGTAGCTGGTGGTGAAGCCCGGCGGCATGTGCTGGGTGATCAGGATCGCGGGCGAGTCGGCCGGCAGCTCCATCAACACGGCCTTGGTGGCTTCGGTGCCGCCGGTGGAGGCGCCGATGAAGATCAACTTTTCGGTCGACAGGCGGCCCATCGGGCCGAGCGTGGCCGGTGCGGCCACGTGGCCGCCGGGCTCAAGCGGCGTTGCGCTGGCCAGCCGGCGCACCTGCGCGCGCGCAGCGATGCGAATCTTGTCGGTGATGTCGTCGGCCAGCCGCTGCAGGCCCTCGGCCACGCCGATCCTCGGCTTGGCGACGAAGTCGACGGCGCCGAGCTCCAGCGCACGCAGCGTCACCTCGGCGCCGCGCTCGGTCAGCGTGCTGACCATCACCACCGGCATCGGGCGCAAGCGCATCAGGCGCGACAGGAAGTCGATGCCGTCCATGCGCGGCATCTCCACGTCGAGCGTGATCACGTCGGGGTTGACCGAGCGGATCAGTTCGCGCGCAGCCAGTGGGTCAGCCGCCGCACCGACGCACTGCATGTCGCTCTGGCGATTGATGATCTCGCCGAGCAGGCCGCGCACCAGCGCGGAGTCGTCGACCACCACGACACGGATGCGGGCTCGAGTGTCCATCGCGTGTTGCCTTCCTATCAGAACAGGTCGACCGAACCGCCGGCGGTGGCCTGCGGTGCGGCCTTCTCGGCGGCAGCGCGCTCTTGCGCCAACAGTGCAGCGGGGTTGGACGGCGCCAGCCGCTTGACCAACGCCTTGCCGCTGGCCGGTAGCATGCAGACCTTGCGTGCGCAGGTGTCGAGCACGTCCTTGCTGACCACCGGAATGCGCTCGGTGCGCAGGTAGTCGAGCACGAACTGCGTGTTGCGCTCGCCGACGTTCATGCTGGTCATCGTGGCGATCACCGCGCCGCCGCCGAACACCTTGGCCTCCAGCGTCGAGCGCGAGGCGCCGCGCTTCATCAACTGGTTGATCAGCAATTCCATCGCGTAGGAGCCGTAGCGCCCGGAGCCGTCGCTGCCCTCGGGCAGCATGAAGTGGTTCATGCCGCCGATGCGGCGCTCGCGGTCCCACAGGCACGCCGCGATGCACGAGCCGAGCGTGGTGACGATCAGCATGTCTTCGCTTGAGACGAAGAACTCGCCCGGCAGCACCTTGACGGCATCGTTCTTGAAATTGGAGTCCCAGAAGAAGAACGAAGCCTCGCCGGGCGAGCGCGGCGCCGCGCGCAACTGCTCCAGCCGCACGCTGGGCGCGGCGAGTGGGGCCGGGGCGCTCGCGATCGCGGAGGGCTGCATGCGGGTCACACCTTGACGTAGATGGTCTTGCCGCGCAGGCGGAACCATTCGCGCGCCTGCGTGAAGTTCTCCGAATGGCCCACGTACAGCAGGCCACCGGGCAGCAGCGCGGCATGCAACCGCTCGAGCACCCGGCGCTGCGTGGGCACATCGAAATAGATCATCACGTTGCGGCAGAACGCGATGTGAAACGGCGCGCCTAAGTCCCAGCGCGGGTCGATCAGATTGAGCGTGCGAAAGCTCACGCGTTGCGCCAGCGCCGGGCGCACGCGGATGCGGCCCGCGTTGCCACCCTTGCCGCGCAGAAAGTGCCGCTGCAGGCGCGTGGGCGACAGGCCGCGCGAGTCGGCGTCGTAGACACCGCGCCCGGCGGTGGCCAGCACCGTGGTGTCAATGTCGCTGGCCACGATCTCGGCGCGTGCCTGCGGGCCCAGCGTCTCGTCGACCACCATGGCGATCGAGTAGGGCTCCTCTCCGGTGGAGGCGGCGGCGCACCAGATGCGCAGCTCTTGCCCCTGGCGCTCGCGCAGGTCTTGCGCCAGGCACTCGAAGTGGTGCGCTTCGCGAAAGAACGAGGTCAGGTTGGTGGTCAGGCCGTTGACGAACTGCTGCCACTCCAGGCGCGCGGCGTTGTCGTGCGCCTGCTGCAGCCAGCCCAGGTAATCGCTGAACGAGCGGTGGCCGGTTTCGCGCAGCCGGCGCGACAGGCGGCTGTAGACCATCGCTTGCTTGCCGGCATGCAGGTTGATGCCGGCGTGGTCGTAGATGAGCCGGCGCACGCGCTCGAAGTCGTTCGGCGAAAACGCGAACTCCTGTTCAAGAGCGGGATGCAGAGTGGCAGGGCTGCTGTCGCGAAGGGCGGCTGGCATGTCAAGAGGGCAGATGCCGACGCATCTTGCCGGCGCACAGCTGCTTGCGTGCCCCGAGATATGCCCACTTTGGCGCTCATTTCGCAGCGCCGCCGCCCGGGGGGCCACTGCTAGACTGACCGCGTCAAAATTCGATGCGTTTTTGAACCGGACCCAGCGACTTGGACCCGCACGCCAGCGCCCAGCCACTGCACCCCGCGGGAGTGGCGCTGCCGCGTGGGCTCAACCCCGAGGTCGCGCTGCAGTTGCTGCAGCAATCGGGCCATGCCGCGTTGCCCGGCGAGCCGATGAGCGATGCCTGGTTGCAGGCGCTGATCGACGCGCTGGTCGACCTCTCGAGCCGCGACGCGCTCACCGGTCTGAACAACCGGCGCAGCTTCGAGCTGGCACTGGCGCGCGAGATCGACCGCGTTGCGCGATCAGGCGAGCCGGCGCTGCTGCTGACGCTGGACATCGATCACTTCAAGAAGGTCAACGACACCCACGGCCATGCCGCCGGCGACCTCGTGATCCAGGCGGTCGCCCGCGCACTGGCCGAGACCGTGCGCCCGATGGACCTGGTGGCCCGCGTCGGCGGCGAGGAGTTCTCGATCGTGCTGCCCAACTGCCCGCCCGCGTTCGGTCCGCAGGTGGCCGAGCGCATTCGCAAACGCGTCGCGCGCCATCCGGTGGAGATCGCGCCGGGCGAGTCGGTGGTCGCCACGGTGAGCGTGGGCGGTGCCTTCGCGCCGCAATGGGTGCGCACCACGGCACGCCTGTGGATGGATCGCACCGATCTGCAGCTGTACCGCGCCAAGAGCGAAGGGCGCAACCGCTGCTGCCTCGAGCACACCGCCGTGCCGTTGGTGAGTGCCGAAGAAAAAGGGCTGCTGTTTGCCAGCTCGTCGTTCCAAGACCTGACATGACTCCCGCCATCGCATCCGATACCGACACCGCTGCGCCGGCGCAGGCCGCGGCCGGCGGCGCCCTCATCACCGCCGTCACCAGCGGCAAGGGCGGCGTCGGCAAGACCTTCGTCACCGCCAATCTGGCCGCCGCGTTGGCACGCCAGGGGGAGCGCGTGCTGGTGCTCGATGCCGACCTCGGGCTGGCCAACCTCGATGTCGTGCTCAACCTGTACCCCAAGCTCACGCTGCACGACGTGTTCACCGGCCAGACCCGGCTCGAAGATGCGATCCTGCCGGCGCCCGGAGGCTTTTCGGTGCTGCTGGCGGGCTCGGGGATGATCGAGTACTCGCGCCTGACGCCCACCGTGCGCGACCAGCTGCAAGACGTGATCCAGCGCGTGCGCCCGCGCTTCGACCGCGTGCTGCTCGACACCGGCGCCGGCATTTCCGACGTCGTGCTGTACACCATCTCGCTGGCCGACGAGATATTGATCGTGTGCACGCCGGAGCCCACGTCGTTGACCGACGCCTACGCGACCATCAAGGTGCTGGCCACCACTCAACCGCGGCGCTTGATCCGCTTGCTCGTCAATCAAGTGCAGCGCCCCGGCGAAGCGCGCGCGATCCGCAAGCAGCTGCAGTTGGTGGTCGACCGCTTCGTCAACTCGGGGCTCGACCTGCCGGTGATGATCGAGCTGCTCGGCGAAGTGCCCTTCGATCCCACGGTGCGCGAGTCGGTGCTCAAGCGCCAGCTGTTGCTCGAGGGCGCACCGGGTTCACCGGCCGCGCAGGCCATCGTGGCGGCTGCGGCCAAGCACCTGGCGGGTTGAGCGTGGTCAACGATGCGACGCCCTTCGATCGACTGGGCGGCGAGAGCGCCGTGCGCACGCTGGTTGACCGTTTCTACGATCTGATGGACCTCGAGCCGGCGTATGCAGGACTGCGCGCGCTGCACCCGGCTACGCTCGAGGGCTCACGCGACAAGTTGTTCTGGTATCTGTGCGGCTGGCTGGGCGGACCCAACCATTACATCGAGCGCTTCGGCCACCCGATGCTGCGCGCGCGCCACCTGCCGTATGCGATCGGCAATGCCGAGCGCGACCAGTGGATGGCGTGCATGACGCAGGCGCTGCAAGAATGCGGCGTCGATGCCGGGTTGGCGCAGGGCCTGTGCCAGGCGTTCCAGGGCACCGCCGACTGGATGCGCAACCGCGCCGGATGATCCGCGCAGCGCGCTGTGTTCACGCCCGTGGCGGGATGTTCAGCCCGCGCACGACCGCCGGCCGCGCAAGAAACGCTTGCAGCGCGCGCTTCACGTCGACGAATTGGTCGAAGCCCACCAGCTCGCCGGCGCCGTAGAAGGCGACCAGGTTGTTGACCCACGGGAAGGTGGCGACGTCGGCGATGGTGTACTCGTCGCCCATGATCCATGCACGACCGGCGAGTTGTCGGTCGAGCACCGCGAGCAGCCGCTTGGACTCGGCGACGTAGCGATCGCGCGGCCGCTTGTCTTCGTACAGTCGGCCAGCAAACTTGTGGAAGAAGCCAACCTGGCCGAAGAACGGCCCGATGCTGCCCATCTGGAACATCAGCCATTGAATCGTCTGGTAGCGCGCGGCCGCGTCGCGCGGCAGCAGTTGCCCGGTCTTGTCGGCCAGGTAGATCAGGATCGCACCCGACTCGAACAGCGGCAGCGGTTCACCGTTGGGGCCGTTGGGGTCGATGATCGCCGGGATCTTGTTGTTCGGATTCAGCGACAGAAACTCCGGTGACATCTGATCGTTGCTGTCGAAGCTGACGCGGTGCACCTCGTAGGGCAGGCCGGTCTCCTCGAGGAAGATCGACACCTTCACGCCGTTGGGCGTGGGCAGTGAATACAGCTGGATGCGATCGGGGTGTTTGGGTGGCCACTTCTTGGTGATGGCAAAGTTCGATAGAGGCGTGGGTACCACGAAGGTCCTTTTGGGTTGGTGCTCGCCGGTTGGGACGGATTGTCGGCGCACACCGCATGGGTGTGCCCGGGCATTGAGCGAAGACCCTGCGCGTGCGCGGCTATCGCGCCGCCGTGCGCGGCGCCAGCAGCACCAGCAGCGCCCCCGCGCCACCGTGCGCGGCGCTGGCCTGCGCAAAGGCGATCACCTCGCTGCGCTGAGCGAGCCAGCGTTGCACCTTGTCCTTGAGCACGGGCTGGCGCCCCGGCGAACCGTGGCCCTTGCCGTGCACCACCCGCACGCAGCGCTGGCCACGGCGCTGGGCCTCGCGCACGAAGGCCGCCAGCGCCTCGCGCGCGGCCTCGCGCGTGAGGCCATGCAGGTCGAGCTCGCCTTGCAGTGCCCACTGGCCGCGCCGCAATTTCGCGGGCACGTCGGGGCCGATGCCTGGCCGACGAAAGCTCAGTCCGTCGTCGGTGAGCAGCAACGATTCGACGTCGACCTCGTCGGATACCGCCTCGCGCATCGCCTCGCGTTCATCGAGCTCGCGCTGGCGCGGGTGGGGTTCGGGCCGTTCGCGAAGCACCTGCGCACGGTCGTTGCGGCGCAGGGCGCGCACCGGCCCCACTGCGGTGGCGAACACGTTGCCATCGGCGGCCTCGCGCGCCGCCTGCTCGGCACGCTGAGCGGCCCGCGCAGCCTGCTCGGTGTGCTCGCGCTGCAACTGCTCGCGCAGCGCCTTCAACTGATCGAGGCCCTTGGCCTTCATTGGACCCCCTTGGCGCTTCGCGCCGTCCCCCCGAGGGGGAGCGAGCGCCCGTCGCGGGACTCGCCGGGCGTTCGTGCCGTCCAAGCCCGCGCAGGCGGGCTCGGAGCCGCGGCACGGCCTCTACGAAGCGGCCGGGCGGCGCTCACAACAGACCTCGCTCGGCGAACGACACCACCTCGCCGCGGCCGACCACCAGGTGATCGAGCACGCGCACGTCCACCAGTTGCAGCGCCGATTTCAGCGACTGCGTCAGAAACTCGTCGGCACGCGACGGCTCGGCGGCACCCGAGGGATGGTTGTGCGCGAAGATGACCGCCGCACTGTTGAGCTCGAGTGCGCGGCGCGCCACCTCGCGCGGATACACGCTGGTCTGGGTGAGCGTGCCGCGAAACATCTCTTCGTGCTTCAGCAACCGGTGCTGGTTGTCGAGAAACAGCACCGCAAACACCTCGTGCCCGAGCGCGCCGATGGCCAGCGCGACGAACTGCTTGACCACGGCGGGGTTGTCGAACACCGGTGCCTGCGCGAGCTGCTCGGACAGGGCGCGCCGCGCGATCTCGAGCACCGCACCCAGCTCCGCGCGTTTGGCCGGCCCGAGCCCCTTGATCTGGGCCAACGCCTTAGCGTCGCTGCGCAGCAGGCCCGACCAGCCGCCGCGGTGCGCCAACACCGATCGCGCCAGCTCGAGCACGCCCTGGCCGGGCAAGCCGGTGCGCAGCAACAGCGCGAGCAACTCCACGTCGGCCAGCGCCTGCGGCCCCAGCGCCAGCAGCTTTTCGCGGGGTCGCGCGGTGGCCGGAAGGTCTTTGATCGACATCGTTCTCGCAACGTCTCGATGCGCAAGGTTGCGCCGGAGGCGGCCCCCTTAGAATCGGCAGCAGTCTAGTCGCACCGCCCGCCTGGGCGGCACCCCACGTGAAAGCCGTCGACATCGGGTCGTTCCTGACCCTGCACTACCGCCTGGCCGGCCCTGACGGCACCGACGTGATCAACACGTTCGGCGCCAGCCCGGCCACGCTCTCGCTCGGCGAAGGCCAGTTGGCGCCGGTGATGGAGTCGCTGCTGCTCGGGCTCACCGCAGGGCGGCACGCGACCTTCGATCTGCAGCCGGGCATCGCGTTCGGCGAGCGCAAGCCCGAGCTGGTGCAGCGCGTCGCACGATCGCTGCTCGAGCGACTGGGTGGCGGCGAGGCCGGTTTCGACGTCGGCGACGTGGTGCAGTTTCCGCGGCCCGACGGCGAGCCGGGCTTCGCCGGCGTGGTGCGCGAGTCATCGGAGCAGTGGCTGCTGTTCGACTTCAACCACCCGCTGGCGGGACAGCGGGTGACGTTCGAAGTCCAAGTGATCGAGGTACTCTGATGGCCACGGCCGAGCTGCTCACCGAGGTTGCGCTGGCCGAGCCGCGCGGATTTTGCGCAGGCGTCGACCGCGCGATCGAGATCGTCGAGCGTGCACTCAAGCGCTTCGGCGCGCCGATCTACGTGCGCCACGAGATCGTGCACAACACCTACGTCGTCAACGACCTCAAGGCCAAGGGCGCGATCTTCATCGAAGACCTGGCCGACGTGCCGGCCGGAGCCACCCTGGTGTTCAGTGCGCACGGCGTGCCGATGTCGGTGCGCAACGAGGCGCAACGCCGCGGCTTTCAGGTGTTCGACGCCACCTGCCCGCTGGTCAACAAGGTGCACATCGAGGTCGCCAAGCTGGCACGCGAGGGCTACGAGTTCGTGATGATCGGCCACAAGGGCCACCCCGAGGTCGAGGGCACGATGGGCCAGCTGAGCGAGGGCATCTACCTGGTCGAAGACGTGGCCGACGTGGCCGGCGTGGCGCCGCGCGGCGACAAGATCGCGGTGGTGACTCAAACCACGCTGTCGGTGGACGACGCGGCCGAGATCCTGACCGCCGTGAAGCAGCGTTTTCCACAGGTACGCGAACCCAAGAAGCAAGACATCTGCTACGCCACGCAAAACCGCCAGGATGCCGTCAAGCTGCTGGCGCCGAAGGTCGACGTGGTGATCGTGGTGGGCAGCCCCACCAGCAGCAACAGCAACCGCCTTCGCGAGCTGGCCGAGCGCCTGGGCACGCCGGCCTACATGGTGGAGGGCGCCGCCGACCTGCAGCCGCAGTGGTTTGTTGCGGGCTCGCGCGTGGGCCTGACGGCCGGCGCCTCGGCGCCCGAGGTGCTGGTGCAAGGGGTGATTGCCAGGCTGCGCGAAATGGGTGCCACCAGCGTGCGATCGCTGCCGGGCGTGCAGGAGACGGTGCACTTTCCGCTGCCCAAGGGGCTGGGTGACAGGTCGATGCGCGAGGTTGCCGCTTCACGATCGTGACGGCGTGCCGGCTGGCCACACGGCGGCCACACTCGCAACCTACGACCCGAGACCCCAAGCCTGCGAAGGATCACCATGCTCGACATTGCCCAATTGCGCCGAGATTTGCCCGGCGTCATCAATCGGCTGGAACGCCGACAAAAGCCGCAACCGTTTCTCGATGCCGAGGGCTTCAGCGCCTTGGAGGCCGAGCGCAAGCAGCTGCAGGTGCGCACCGAAGAGCTGCAAGCGCGCCGCAATGCGTTGTCCAAGCAGATCGGCCAGCTCAAGGGCAAGGGCGGCGATGCCGCGCCCGAGATGGCCGAGGTGAACCGCATCGCCGACGAGCAGAAGAGCGGCGCCGCGCGGCTCGAAGCGATCCAGAGCGAGCTGTCGCTGATGCTGATGTCGGTGCCCAACCTGCCGCAAGACGATGTGCCGGTGGGCGCCGACGAGAAGGCCAACGTCGAGGTGCGGCGCTGGGGTATGCCGCGCACACTCGAGTTCGCGGCGAAGGATCACGTCGATCTCGGCGCCGCGTTGGGGCTCGAGTTCGAAACCGGTGCCCGGCTGAGCGGCTCGCGCTTCACGTTCCTGCGCGGGCCGGCGGCGCGGCTGCATCGCGCACTGGCGCAGTTCATGCTCGACCTGCAGACGCGCGAGCATGGCTACACCGAGTGCTACACGCCCTACATCGTCAACCGCGAGATCCTCGAGGGCACGGGCCAACTGCCCAAGTTCAAGCAAGACATGTTCTGGGTCTTGCGGGGAGGCGACGAACAGCAGGCCGAGCAGTACCTGATCTCCACGTCGGAGATTTCGCTGACCAACACCGTGCGCGAGCAGATCGTGAAGGCCGAAGACCTGCCCATCAAGCTCACCGCGCACAGCCCGTGCTTCCGCTCCGAGGCCGGCAGCGCCGGGCGCGACACGCGCGGCATGATCCGGCAGCACCAGTTCGACAAGGTCGAGATGGTGCAGATCGTGCATCCGGACCGCAGCGACGCGGCGCTGCAAGAGATGGTTGGCCACGCCGAGCGCGTGCTGCAGGCGCTGGGGCTGCCGTACCGCGTGGTGCTGCTGTGTGGCGGCGACATCGGCTTTGGCGCTGCCAAGACCTACGACCTCGAGGTGTGGCTGCCGGGGCAGAACACCTACCGCGAGATCAGCAGCTGCTCCAACTGCGAAGCCTTTCAGGCGCGCCGCATGCAAGCGCGCTTTCGCAACGCGCAGGGC
>JBIODO010000020.1:0-21192 GCA_044445225.1 Burkholderiales bacterium | reverse complement strand
TCACGTGGAACTGGTGCCTGGTGCCACCGTGGACGTGACGGTTGCCGCAAAAGGCGGCGGCAGCGAGAACAAGAGCAAGTTCGTGATGCTCAACCCGCGCGATAGCCTGGTCGACTGGGTGCTCAAGACGGTGCCGACGATGGGTGCGGGCTGGTGCCCGCCGGGCATGCTGGGCATCGGCGTGGGCGGCACCGCCGAGCGCGCGCTGCTGCTGGCCAAGCAAGCCCTGATGGAAGACATCGACATGTCGTCGCTGCTGCAGCGCGGCCCGCGCAACAAGCTCGAGGAGCTGCGCATCGAACGGTACGAGAAGGTCAACGCATTGGGCATCGGCGCGCAGGGGCTCGGCGGCCTGACCACCGTGCTCGACGTGAAGATCAAGACCTATCCCACACACGCTGCCGGCAAGCCGGTGGGCATGATTCCCAACTGCGCGGCCACGCGCCACGCGCATGTGGTGCTCGATGGCTCGGGCCCCGCGTTCCTCGAGCCGCCGAGCCTCGACTTGTGGCCCGACGTGCATTGGGCCCCCGACTACAACAAGAGCCGCAAGGTGGACCTCGACACGCTGACCCGCAACGAGGTCGTGAGTTGGAAACCCGGCGACACGCTGCTGCTGTCGGGCCACATGCTCACCGGCCGCGACGCGGCGCACAAGCGCATCCAGGAGATGCTGGCCAAGGGCGAGCGTTTGCCGGTCGATTTCAACAACCGCGTCATCTACTACGTCGGCCCGGTCGACCCGGTGCGCGACGAGGTGATGGGCCCCGCCGGCCCCACCACCGCAACGCGCATGGACAAGTTCACCGAGATGATGCTGGCGCAAACCGGCTTGATCGCGATGATCGGCAAGGCCGAGCGCGGGCCGGTGGCGATCGAGGCGATCCGCAGGCACAAGAGCGCCTACCTGATGGCAGTGGGCGGTGCGGCCTATCTGGTGGCCAAGGCGATCAAGGGCGCGCGCGTGGTGGGCTTCGCCGACCTTGGCATGGAAGCGATCTACGAGTTCGACGTCAAAGACATGCCGGTGACGGTGGCGGTGGACGCCGGTGGCACCAGCGTGCACAACACCGGGCCGCGCGAGTGGCAGGCGCGCATCGGCAAGATTCCGGTCGCGGTGGGTTGAGTCGACCCCCTGCCCTTTGCGCGCTGGTCTTGGCGGGCCCAATCACGCTGGCTGCTCGACGGCCCTCCGCAGGGGTTGCGCAAAGAAGGCGGCGAAGGCAGCAGGCTCCAGCGCGGGCGCGTACAGGAAGCCCTGCAGCTCGTCGCACCCGACGCTGGTTAGCAGGTCGGCCTGCTGCTGCGTTTCGACACCTTCGGCCACGACGCGCAATTGCAAGGCGCGAGCCAACGCCACGATCGAGCGTGTCAAGGCCAACGCACTATCGCGTTGGCCGAGCTCGACCACGAAGCTGCGGTCCACCTTGATGATCCCGATCGGCAACTTGTGCAGGTACGACAGCGACGAGTAGCCGGTACCGAAGTCGTCCAGCGCAATGCGGATGCCACTGTCGTGGAGTTGTCGCAGCGTGCGGATCGCCGCCGACGCGTCACCCATGAAGATCGACTCGGTGACTTCCAGTTCGAGGTCACTTGCGCGCAATCCGTGACGGGTGACGATCTCGGCCACGGTCGCTGGCAGGTCGGTCGCCCGCAGCTGTCGCGCGGACAGATTGACAGCGATCGATTCCAACAACAGGCCGTTCGCTCGCCAGTGGGCCAGTTGAGCCGCCGCTTGCTCGATGACCCACAGGCCGGCGACATCGATGAGGCCGGTCTCCTCCATCAGCGTGATGAACGTCGGTGCAGGAACGAATCCGCGCTCGGGGTGCCGCCAGCGCAGCAGCGCCTCGGCGCCGATGACTTTGCCGGTGCCGCTTTGGATTCGCGGCTGATAGTGCAGCTCCAGTTCGCCGCGCGCCTGCGCGCCTCGCAGATCGGCCAGCAGCGCCGCACGCTCGACGACTCGGGCATCAAGTGCCGGCTCGAACCATGCCGCCGCGCCGCCGCCACGGGCCTTGGCGCTGTACATCGCCATGTCGGCACGACGCATCAGGTCCAGCGAGTTCGTGCCGTGTTCCGGATGGTGCGCCATGCCGATGCTGGCGCCGATCAAGGCACTGCGCCCGCCCAGATCGATCGGTTGCCCGAGTTGCCAACACAGCATGCGCGCCAATGCATCGGCGCCGCTGCGCGGCCCGCGCACCACCACCACGAACTCGTCGCCTCCGGGTCGCGCCAACAGGGTACCGGCCGGCACCCAGCCTTCGAGGCGCCTGGCGACGGCCCGCAACAACTCGTCGCCGACCTGATGCCCGAGCGAATCGTTGACTTCCTTGAAACGATCCAGATCGACAAACAGCACGCTGAACGGCGCGGGCGAATCCTCGGCCAATCTGGCGTCGATCGATTCGTACAGGCCAGCCCGGTTGGCCAAGCCCGTCAAACTGTCGTGCGTGGCGCGCTCCAGCAGGCGCCGCTCCCGATCTGCGCTGGACAGGGTCACCGACACGCGGTCGCACAACTCTGCGATCTCGCGCCGCGTGGCGACGCCGTCGATGGCGTCGTCGTCGACGCCGACCACGAGCATGCCAAGCAACTCGTCGCCGGCTCTCGCACAACGCACCCACAGTTTGCGCACGGGCCGTCGCATGAGCGCCAGCAGCCAAGGCGGCGGCTCGCCGCCCAACATGGGGTCGTCGTCCGGCAGCTGCGCCATGCGCATGGCATCGGCACGCGCTACGCCGACGATGGACATGGGCGTGTCCGCGTTGTGCACGCGTGCGAGCGGGCTCGAGCGGCGGTCGAACTCGATCACACAGGCGGCAGCACCGGGCACCACTTGTTCAAGGCGATGCGCAACGCGCTGCAAGACGCGCGCAACGTTCAGCCCGTTGAGGATGTCGTGGTCGATCGACGATTGCACGTGCAGGGCCTGCATCTGGTGGTCGATGCGCTCGGCCATGTGATTGAACGAGTGCGCCAGCTCGCCGAACTCGTCACCGGGGCGCAATGTCACTCGTGCGCTGTAGTCGTGCTCGGACAAGCGCCGCGTCCCTGCGATCAGGCGCTCGAGCGGAATCATCGTGCGCCGTACCTGGATCAAGCCCAGCAAGCCGACAAGCAGCAGCGTGGCGACAGCCACCAGAGCCGATAGCTGCGCCAGCGGCGCTGCAGCCGGAGCGCCACCGGCTCCTGTGTCCATCGAGACCAGTGTCCAGTCGTCGATCCCGAAATCCGAGCGCAAGAACAGGTTCCAATGCGTCGCCGCGTTGTCGTCGCGAGCGTCGTGCCGCAAGTCCTCTTCGTTGGCAGCGGTCCAGCCGGGGCAGAACACCGGCCGCCGCGGCGTATCGAAAACGCAAACGCGTGTGCCGCTGGCGTCGGCCGACAACTCGCCGAACAAGAATCCGGGGTCGATCTCGCCGATCCACACGCGGTCGCGCCGCTTGCCGTCGCGCGACACCATGAGCACGGGTCGCGCCTGCGCCGGCGGCTGCTCGACGCCGAGCATCAACGTCGCGCTGTCGCTGCCGCCCAGGAATTGCCAGGCCGAGACACGATCGCGCCAGTGCTGGACCAGGGGCGCGCTGCCTGCGAGCGTCTGGCCTTGCGAGTCGAGCTGTGCAACCTCCAGCAAGACACGCCCGCTGCGGCTGTCCGAGTTGACGTCGGTGTCAACCCGTCCGGTGCGTGCAACGATGTCCAGCGCCGTGCGGGCAACCAGCAAGCGGTCGAGCAGGCCCATGCCGGCAAACTTGGTCAGCTGCACCTGTTGCCTGACCGTCTGCGACTCGAACTGCGCGGACAACATTGCATGCATGGCAACGCCGAACATCGCGAGCGGCGCCGCCGCGGCGAGCAACAGCGTCCAAAAGATGCGGCGCCCGGCGCGGCTGGACAGGAAGGTGCCCTGGATTCTCATCGCGCGCGGGTCGTTCGGCGCACAGCCACCCGGTGAGCGGGCATGGCACGCTCAATAGTCTGACGCCACGCCAACGAACGCACCGTTGTTGGCGCGCACGATGTCGTCGCGGCTGTGCTTGGCGGTCAAAGGTGGCGAGCTGAGGCCGTCGGGCCCCATGCTGTAGAGATCGAAATCGGTGTTGATCGGCACCAGCGAATGGTCCTTGCGCGCTTGGCCGTGCGCTTTTTTGTCACCGAGGTTGAGGTAGCCGTAGGGATTGCCCCAGGGGTCTCGCATGCTGCCCAGTCCGACATCAGCCAGGCTGTCGGGGTAGGCATGCGCGTCTTGGTAGTAGTTCGAGATGACGGCCGACATGGCCATGATGTCTTGCTTGGCCTGGTCGATGCGCACCCGTTCGCGATAGCTTTGAAATGCCGGCATCGCGATCGCCAACAGCACGGCGGCGATGCACAGTGCGACGGACAGTTCCACCAGTGTCAGCCCGCGATGGCGCCGACGCCGTGCCGCCCGGCCGTTGAGCCCGGTCGTGATGGATCGGCTCACGATTGCCACGCCCCTTCCCGAATGAACGGATTCTCGGCGGCACGGCACAAAACTTGAGAGTCAGCAAGTCACGATCCGTTGCAACTGCGACTCCGCTTCCCCCGGGGCCGAGGGCTGTCCCGGTGCAAAGCCATGACAGCCGGCGCGGAAATTCAGGCCTGGCGTACGACGCGTTGCGGAAACGGGATCTCGACGCCCTGCCCGTTCAGGCAGCGCAACACCGCCAGGTTGACCTCGCTGCGCACGTTGCCCTGGCCGTTTTCGATGTCGGCGATCCAAAAGACGATGGTCAGCTCCAGGCCGTCGGCGGCGAAATTGGACAGTTGCACCGCACACGCCGGATCGGCCAGTACGCGTGGCACCGCGTGCACGGTGGCTGCGATCAGCGGCAGCAGGCGGTCGAGGTCGGTGCCGTAGGCCACCTGCACCACGGTGGTCAATGCCACCTTGGGGTCGGCGAACGAGCAGTTCTCGACCCGCTGCGTGATCATCATCTCGTTGGGCACCAGCGATTCGCGGCCGTTGCCCGCTCGAACGACGGTGTAGCGGGTGGTGATGTCGGTGATGCGCCCTTCGAAATTGTCGACCTTGATCGTGTCGCCGATGCGCAAGCTGCGCTCGGCCAAGATCACGAACCCCGACACGTAGTTGGCGGCGAGCTTCTGCAGTCCGAAGCCGATGCCCACGCCGACGGCGCCGCCGAGAAACGACAGCGCCGTCAAGGGGATGCCGGCGGCCGACAGCGCCACCAGCGCGCCGATCAACAACAGCAGCGCGCGCGTCGCGTTGGCTGCGATCTTGCGCACCGACAGATTGACGCGGTTGGCGCGCATCAGCCGTGCTTCGATCACCGCCGACAGCCACAGCACCGCCACCAGCGCCGCCAGCGCGGTCAGCGCGCCCTGAATGATGGCCAGCAGCGAGACGTTGCTGCCGCCGATTCTCCAATGCATCTCGTCCATCTCGCCGAGCAGCATCGGCAGCAGGTCGGTGACCCACAGCACCATGCACAGCCACACCAGCCATGAGAGCGTGCGCGCGAACACACGCACCGCCGGCGAACCGGGGAAGGCCACCGTGAGCACGCGCGCCAACGTGCGAATGATCGCCAGGCCGGCGAGGATCGGCACCGCCAGGCGCAGCAGGCCGATGGGCATCACCTGGGCCAGCGCGCTGCGCGCCGCCACCACCAGCCCCAGCGCCAGCAGCGGAAACAGCACGCCGTCGATGGCGCGGGCACCGAACCAGATGCCGTCCGGCGAATGTTGCCGCGCCAGCCGTATTGCGCCCCAGGCGAGCATCACGCAGGCGATCAACACGGCGATTTCCGCCAGCGCGCTGGCCCGCGTCAGCGCTGCCCACACCTGGCTCAACGTTTCACCGGCGCGCATGGCAGGCACCTACGAGAGAAAGACGCAGATCAACGGGCGGCCGGCTGCGCAGCTAGACCTCGGCCAACACGCGCAGATGGATGGCCACGCTGCGCGCCAGCGCGCCGAGGTTGTAGCCGCCCTCCAGGCACGACACGATGCGGCCCTGCGCGTGCCGGTCGGCCACGTCCTTGATGCGCTTGGTGATCCACTCGTAGTCCGCCTCGACGAGGCCAAGCTGCCCGAGCTCGTCTTCGCGGTGCGCGTCGAAGCGGGCCGAGATGAACACCATCTGCGGCGCAAACGAATCGAGGCGCGGCATCCAGTTGGCCTCGATCAGGTCGCGGATCTCGGGGCCGCGGGTGTAGGGCCGGATCGGCAGGTTGATCATGTTGGTGCCCTTGGGCACGCTGCCGCTGCCGGGGTACAGCGGGTGCTGGAAGAAACTCGCCATCAGGATGCGCTCGTCGCCGGCGATGATGTCTTCGGTGCCATTGCCGTGATGCACGTCGAAGTCGACGATCGCCACCCTCTGCAGGCCCAGCACGTCCAGCGCGTGCCGCGCGCCGACCGCCACGTTGTTGTAGAAGCAAAACCCCATCGCGCTGTCGCGCGTCGCGTGATGACCGGGCGGCCGCACGGCACAGAAGGCAGCGCGCGCCTCGCCGCGCACCACCGCCTCGGTGGCGGCCACCGCCGCGCCGGCGGCGCGCCGCACCGCTCGCCGCGTGGCGGGGCAGGCGATGGTGTCAGGGTCGAACGCGTGGTGTTCGCCACTGGTCTCGAGCTCCGACAGCACCGCGTCGAGCTCGGTCACGAAGCCCGCCGTGTGCGCCCGGCACAACGCCTCGGGCTCGACCAGCGGGGCGTCGCGAAAGATCAGCGCAGCGTCGAGCCCGGTGGCGCGCAGGTGGTCGGTGATGGCATCGAGCCGCGCGCCGCACTCCGGGTGGCCGCGACCCATATCGTGCAAACGGCACTCGGGGTGGGTGAACACCAGCGTGGTCATTCGAGGTACCTGGGTTTTCGGTTAAGGTGCCGCGCATGGCTGACAACAACGACGTCACCCGCCAAGTTGCGGCGTTGGTGGACCAGATTAGCACGATCATCGTCGGCAAACGGTCGCAGATCGAAGACTGCGTGGCCTGCCTGCTGGCTGGTGGCCACCTGCTGATCGAAGACGTGCCCGGCGTCGGCAAGACCACGCTGGCGCATGCCCTGGCGGTGTCGCTTGGTCTGAAGTTCTCGCGCGTGCAATTCACCGCCGACCTGATGCCCTCCGACCTGGTGGGCGTCAGCGTCTACGAGCGCAGCAAAGAGACGTTCGTGTTCCACCAGGGGCCGGTGTTCGCGCAAGTGCTGCTGGCCGATGAGATCAACCGCGCCGGCCCAAAGACACAAAGCGCGCTGCTCGAGGCGATGGAAGAGCACCAGGTGACGGTGGAGAGCGAGACCCGCGCGCTGCCCAAACCATTTTTTGTGATCGCCACGCAGAACCCGGTGGACCAGCTCGGCACCTACCCGCTGCCCGAGTCGCAGCTCGACCGCTTCCTGATGTGCATCACGCTGGGCTACCCCGATCGGGCCTCCGAACGCGCGCTGCTGTCCGGCGTCGACCGGCGCGACGCGATCGAGCGGCTGCAGCCGGTGATGACGCCCGAGCTGTTGACCTCTGCGCAGGCCCTGGTGCTTGGCGTGCATGCCGCCGACGCCCTGCTCGACTACCTGCAGGCGCTGATCGCCGCCACGCGCTCGGGCCAGTGGTTCACCGAGGGCCTGAGCCCGCGTGCCGGCATCGCCTGGCTGCGCGCGGCGCGAGCGCGCGCACTGATGGCACGGCGCGACTACGTGGCCCCGGATGACCTGCAGGCCGTGGCCACGCAGACCATCGCGCATCGCCTGCTGCCGGTGGCGGGCGCGGGGCGCGGACGGGTCGAGCAGGTGCGCGCCATGCTGGAGTCGGTCGCCTTGCCGTGATCGCCGAGCGCGTCCGCAGCTGGTTCGAGAACCGCCTGCCCGTCAGCGACACGCACACGCTGACCCAGGGCAACATCTACATCGTGCCCACCAAGGCCGGGCTCGCGTTCGCGTTCACGCTGGTGCTGATGCTGGTGGCGTCGATCAACTACCAGCTCAACCTGGGCTACCTGCTGACATTCTTGCTGGCCGGCAGCGCGCTGGTGTCGATGCACATGACCCACGGCACCTTGCGAGCCCTGACGCTGCGCGTCAAGCCGCCGGCAGCAACGTTCCTCGGCGACAGCGCCGAAGTCGAAGTGGTGCTCACCAGCCCGAGCGCCACGCGCCACGGCATCGGCCTGGCCGTGAGCCGCGCGCGACCGCTCAAGTTCGCATGGTGCGACGTGCCGGCGCTGGGCAGCGCCACCGCGCGCGTGCGTTTCGCGCCGCTGCGGCGTGGACTCGAGCGCGTGCCCGCGTTGATGGCCGAGACGCGTTTTCCGCTCGGCCTGTTCCGCGCCTGGACCGTGTGGCGCCCGGCCGCCCAGGTGCTGGTGTATCCGCAGCCCGAGGTGCCACCGGCACCGTTGCCCGCCACCCAAGCCGTGCCCGGCACCTCACGCAACACGCGCGCCACCGACGGCGGCGAGTTCGACGGCGTGCGCAGCTACCGCCGCGGCGACGCGATGCGCCGCGTGGTCTGGAAAAAAGCGGCCAAGACGGGCGAGCTCGTCAGTCGCGACACTAGTGAGAGCGCGAGCCGTGAGTTGTGGCTCGACTTCGAAAGCGCGGGCCTGGCCAACGTCGAGGCCCGCCTGTCGCGGCTGGCCGCGTGGACGTTGGCGGCCGAGCAGACGGGCATGGCGTTCGGACTTCGCATTCCCGGGGTCGAGTTGTCGCCGAGCCAGGGCGACGCGCAACGTCGTGCCGCGCTCGAGGCGCTCGCGCTGTGGTCATGATGAGGCGGCCCGGCGCGGCTTGACGATCAGATGGCCTGGCTCGAGACCTCGTTGCCGCGCTGGCCCGGCTGGCGCCACCTGCCGCGCGAGACGCGCGACACGTTGTTCCTGCTGGCCGTGATCGGCTGGACCGTGCTGCCGCACCTGGCGCGGCTGCCGTGGTGGTGCGTGGCACTGAGCGCGCTGGTGCTGGTGTGGCGCGCGCACCTCGCCTTGGCCAGTCTGCGGTTACCCGGGCGTGCACCGATCGCGGCGTTGTTGATCAGTGCCGTGCTGTTGACCCTGTGGACCGAACAGAGCCTGTTCGGCAAGGAGGCAGGTGTCACGATGCTGGTGGTGCTGATGTCGCTGAAGACCCTCGAGCTGCGTGCACGCCGCGATGCGCTGGTGGTGTTCTTTCTCGGCTTCTTTCTCGTGCTGACGCACTTCCTGTATTCGCAATCGTTGTTCACCGCATTGGCGATGCTGGTGTCGGTGTGGGGCCTGCTGACCGCGCTGGTGCTGGCTCACATGCCGGTGGGCAAACCGTCGCTGCGCCAGGCCGGCGGGCTCGCGGCGCGCAGCGCCTTGTTCGGCGCGCCGGTGATGGTGGCCCTGTTCCTGCTGTTTCCGCGCATCGGGCCGCTGTGGGGCATGCCCCAGGATGCCATGGGCCGCACTGGCTTGTCCGGCACCTTGCGCCTGGGCGGCGTGGCCGAGGTGGCCAACGATGATTCGATTGCCTTTCGGGTGCGCTTCGACGACGGCATGGCGGTGCAGCCCGAGAACCTGTACTTTCGCGGCCCCGTGCTGACGCGCTTCGATGGCGTCGAATGGCGACGCCGCGCCGGCACGCCAGCGGCCGCGCCGGGCGGCCCTGCGAGCGTGCGCACGCTGGGCCTGGGCTTGCGCTATGAAATGACGCTCGAGCCGATTCGCTTGCCGTTGCTGCCGCTGCTGGAGATCACGCCCAACACGATGGATGCGGCGCCGCAGATCGACGGCTACACGCTGACGCTGCGCCCCGACCTGCAGTGGCAGACCGACCGCATCGTGACCGAGCGCGTGCGCTTTTCGGCACGCGCCTGGCCGCGGTTCGAGTTCGGCTCGGCACTCGATGCCGACGAACGCGCGGAGTCGCTGTACCTTCCTTCCGGATTCAACCCGCGCATCGCCGCGTGGTCAGCCGAGTTCCGCCGCCAGCAGGGACTGCAGGGTGCCGACGCCGCGACGTTGAGCGCGGCGGTGCTGGCCTACATCCGAGGGTCCGACTTCAGCTACACGCTGGCACCGGGCATCTATGGGCGCGACGGCATCGACGAGTTCTGGCTCGATCGCCGCGCCGGTTTTTGCGAACACTTTGCCACCGCGTTCGTCATCGTGATGCGCTCGCTCGGTGTGCCCGCGCGCGTGGTCACCGGCTATCAGGGCGCCGAACGCTCGCCATTGGATGGCTACTACGTCGTGCGCCAAAGCCACGCCCACGCCTGGGCCGAGGTGTGGCAGCCGCGCCTCGGCTGGCAGCGCGTGGACCCCACGGCTGCCGTGGCACCCGACCGCGTCGCGCGAAGCCGCAACCTCGAGCCGCAGCCTGGGTTCGTGGCGGGCGCGCTGCGCACGGTCAGCCCCGAGTTGCTGCTGCAACTGCGCGACGGCTGGGAAGCGCTGAACAATCACTGGAACCAATGGGTGCTGAACTACTCGCGCGCGCAGCAGTTCGACCTGCTGCAGCGCCTGGGTTTTCAATCGCCCGACTGGTACACGCTCGGCCTGATCGTGGTCGGGCTGGCAGTCGCCGCAGCGCTGGCAGGCGTCGCGTGGGCTCTGTGGGACCGCCATCGTCAGGATCCGTGGCAACGCCTGCAGGCGCAGATTCGCGACGCGCTGGCGCCGCTGGGCGTGATGGCGCGCGCACACGATCCGCCACGGCGACTGGCCACCCTCGTGCGCGAACGGCTGGGCAACCGCAGCGATCTGCTGGCCTACGAACTCGATGCGCTGGATCGCGCGCGCTACGGGCCGCGCGCGCGGCGCCGCCCCGATCCAGCGTGGTGGCAGCGCTTCTCGTTCGAGGCGACACGGCTGCGGCGCGCACACTGAGTGCGCGTTGTGTCCGGGCAGCCGCTCGGCCGAGCCAGCCGCCGATAATCGAGCGATGCGACGACGTCATGCCGCGGCCGCGGCACTCGTGTGGTGTGCGCCGGCGCGGCCTGCCCAGAGCGGCACCCACTCGCGCGGCGCGCGAAACAGCGCCCCGCACGGCAAGCCCTACGGCCGGCGTGGCGACGTGCTGGCCGCCGCACGCACGATTGCCGAGGAGCAGGCACTCGAGACCGAATGGGTCGAAGCCACCCTCGCACAGGCGCGTTACGTCCCCGCCGTAGCTCAGTTCATCATGCCCGGCGCGGCACCGCTGGCGCGCAACTGGAACGCGTACCGTGACCGCTTCGTCGAAGCGCGTCGCATCGATGCCGGGTCACGCTGGTGGCGCGACAATGATTCGTGGCTTGCGCTGGCCGAAGAGCGTTTCGGCGTGCCCCCCGACATCGTGGTGGGCATCGTCGGTGTCGAGACCTACTATGGCCGCAACACCGGCAGCTTTCGCGTGCTCGACGCGCTGGCCACGTTGTCGTTCGACTTTCCGAGCGGACGCAGCGATCGCAGCGACTTCTTCCGCTCGGAGCTGGGCCAATTCCTGAAACTGGCGCATCGCGAAAGCTGGGATCCGACCACCACGCTCGGCTCCTACGCCGGCGCCATGGGTCTGCCGCAATTCATGCCCAGCAGCGTGCTGAACTATGCGATCGATTTCGATGAGGACGGCCGCGTCGATCTCGTCAACAGCGGCGCCGACGTGGTCGGCAGCGTGGCGCACTTTCTCACCGAGCATGGCTGGCGGCGCGGCATGCCGACGCACTATGCGATCGAGCCGCCGGCCGAGATCATCGAGCGTGCCCTGCTGCTGGTGCCCGACATCGTGCCGACCTTCAGCCCAGCGCAGATGGCCGAGCGCGGCGCTCGCCTCGACGAATCGGGCTTGCAGCACGAGGGCTCGTTGGCACTGATCGAGCTGCAGAACGACGAAGCGCCGCCCAGCTATGTGGCCGGCACACAGAATTTCTACGCGCTGACACGCTACAACGCGTCGAGCTACTACGCGCTGGCGGTGATCGAACTCGGCCGCGCGGTGGCAGCAGCGCGCTGAGCGCACCACCGGCGGTCACGCCGGCTCGACCGTCACCTCCACCTGCGGCCGCGCAGCCGTGCCACCGCGGATCACGCCGCGCAGCGGAGCCACGTCGCCGTAGTCACGGCCCCACGCCAGCGTCACGTGCTCGAGCGCAGGCCGCACGTTGTTGGTGGGATCGAAGTCGACCCAGCCGTTGAGCGGACACCAGACCGCGACCCACGCGTGCGAGGCGTCGCTGCCTACCAGACGCGGCTGCCCTGCCGGCGCCCGCGTCGACAGGTAGCCGCTGACGTAGCGCGCGGCCAGACCAAGCGAGCGGCATGTCGCGATCATCACGTGCGCGAAATCCTGGCACACGCCGCGGCGCAGGCGCAGCGCCTGCAGCGCGTCGGTGGCCACATCGGTGCTGTGGGCTCGGTATTCGAACTGGTCGTGCAGACGGCCCATCAACGCCTGCACGGCATCGAGCAGCGGCCGGTTCGGCGCGAACAGGTCGCCCGCGAATTGCGCGAACCCGGCGGCCCGCGGTGCATGCGGCGAGCCGAGCGCGAACTCGCACGCCTCGGGCATGGTGCTGCCGGCGCGGTAGCGCAGCCGCGCCGCCACCTGCTCCCACGGCGGGCCGGCGGCGGCGCTCGGCGGCGAATGCTGCGACAAGGTGGCCACGAACGACGACGTCACCTCGAGCCGGTCATGCACGCGCGCATGGCTGAAGCAGTGGCGCCAGTTGCCAAACACGTCGACGCTGGCGTCGATGGCGTGTGCGCCGGTGTCGGGCTCGGGCTGCACATCGATGCGCCAGTCGTCCACGGTTTGCCACGGCGTCTGGCGCGGGCGCAGGTGCGCCAGGTGGTGCGCGAGTTCGACCGCGGCGTCGTAGGTGTAGCGCGTCAGGTGGCGCACGCGCAAAGCCGCGGCGGGTTTTGCCGTGGGTGGGGTGGCGTCGCCGGCCGCTGTCATTGCATTCACTGCCACACCGATCGGTCGGCGCCGCTGACGTGCGCGAACAGGTGGTTGCCGATCGCGTCGGACAGTTCACGCACGGCAATCACCATGTGATGCAGCGCAGCGATCAGCTCGGCCGGCCGGCCGCTGGCATCGAGCTGGGCCATCTGCTCGATCGACCAGGTTTCGGGCGCCGGCAGCGGGTCGGTCACCTCGTAGGCCCAGGCGCCATCGTGACGGGCGAGCTTGCGCAGGCGGTCGCGCAGCGTGCGCACGACCCACGCCACCGAGCGTGTGCTGTCGGTGTCGAACACCAGCAGGTCGAGCAGCGGCAGCATCTCGCGTCGCCCCTGGAAGCGCGCGCGGTAGGTGATCACGCTGTCGAACAATCCGAGCAGAAGATTGAAGCCTTCGTCGCTGCCGGCCAACCCGGCCTCCAGGCCGCAGGCCAGTGCATGGCACAGCGTGTCGAGCCGCTCGATCTGGCGGCCCACCGACAACAAACGCCAACCGTCGTCGCGCACCATGCGATCGGTTTGCGCACCGGTCACCGCACTCAGGTGCATGGTGGTGCGCCCGAGCACACCCACCACGTCGGCCACCGGCGCCACGCCGCCGGCCGCCAGCGCCAACGCCGAAGCGATGTGCTGCTCGAAGTGATCGTCGAGTTCCTGGATCAGCCGCCAGTGATCTGGCGACAGCCGCTCGCGCAGCGATTGCGCGCAGGCAACCAGCGCGCGCAGATTGAAGCCCACGCTGTTGACACCGGCAGCAGCCGGCAGCCCATGCGCGAGCGCACGCTCGAACACCCGCAGCGATTGCAATGGCGTCGGTGTCCCCTCGGGCACCAGCGCATGGCGCTGTACCAGTAGGCCAAGCCAGTCGCGCACCGGCGGCGAGGCCGAGCGCAGCGTCTCCAGTGCCAGCCGCACGACGCCCACCACGAACTCGGCACGCTCGGTGTAGCGGCCCAGCCAGAACAGGTTTTCGGCGGCGCGACTGGTCACGGTGCGCTGCTGATCCTGCAGGTCGGCGGCCGACAACGGCGGTCGCAGCAAAGACGTGCGATCGACCTCACCGCGCGTGATCACCCACAGGTCGGCGCTGGCGCTGCCATGCTGCATCGACAGCCACGGGTCGAGGCCGCGATCGCGCCGCGCCGCCACGCGCGCCATGCCGCCGGGCAGCACCTGCCAGCCGCCGCGCCCGTCGGCCAGCGCGAACACGCGCAACACCGCGGCCCGCAAGTCGACAGCGCCGCCGTCCCACATCGGCGTGTGCGACGGCAGCACGCGGGCCTGCAGCGTGAAAGCCGCCGGGTCGGTGTCGATGCGCGCACTCAGCGCGCCCTGCCGTGCCGCGTCGAGGTCGGCGGCGATCACCGGCTCGAAGCCCTGCGTCGTGGCACTGGCCGGGAACGTGGCGGCCACCACGAACTCCGACAGCCGCGCGCGCTGCGCTTGCCACACGGAGTCTTCACCGCACCACCAGTGGGTGGAGGCCGGCAGCAGCAGCGACTCGCCAAGCAAGCGCTCGGCCACACCGGGCCAGAACGCAGCCAGGCCGGGGCTCTCGAGCACGCCGGCGCCGGGTGCATTGGCCAGCACCACCTCGCCGGCGCGCAACGCCTGCAGCAAGCCGGGTACGCCCAGCGCGGAGTCGGGACGCAGCTCCAGCGGATCGAGCCACTCGTCGTCGACGCGCCGCAGCACCACGTGCACGCGCTCAAGCCCTTGCATGGTCTTCAGGAACAGCTGGCGGTCGCGCACCGTGAGGTCGCTGCCCTCGACCAGCGATATGCCGAGGTAACGCGCCAGAAAGACCTGCTCGAAGTAGGTTTCGTGCAGCGGGCCGGGCGTCAGCAACACGATGCGCGCACGCTCGCCCGCCGGGCTGAGGGCGCGCAGGGCATTCAGCAGGCCACCGAAGGCGCCGGCCACCCGCTGCACGTGCAGCGCGTCGAATGCCTCGGGGAACTCCTGCGCCACCAGCAGGCGGTTCTCCAGCAGGTAGCCCAGCCCCGACGGCGCTTGCAGCCGCTGCGACAACACCCACCAGCGGCCCTCGGGGCCACGCGCGATGTCGAAGGCCGCCATGTGCAGGTGCACGCCGCCCAACGGCACCACGCCGTGCACGGGTCGCAAATACTGCGGATGCGCGAACACCAGCGACGGCGGCAGTACCGCCTCGCGCAGCAGCGTTTGCGCGCCGTACACGTCGGCCAGCGTGGCGTTGAGCAGGCGCGCACGCTGCATCACGCCGCGCTCGATGGCCGCCCACTGATCGGCGTCGATGATGAACGGCAGCAGTTGCAGCGGCCACTCGCGGCTGGCCTCGGTGCCCTCCTCTGCGTGGACGTTGTAGGTGACGCCGTCCTCGCGCACGCGCCGCTGCACGCGTGCTGCGCGGGCGGCCAGCTCGGCGGCCGAGTCGCGCGGCCCGCCGGGCCCCAGCGCATCGAAGAACGACGCCCAGTGCGACGTCGGTGCCGCCGACGCCGCACCGGGTGCCTGCAGCACGTTGCGCAATTCGTCGTAGGCCTCGAACGTGCCAACAGCGGCCCAGTGCGCGCGGCGCGTGTCGGGCGCGGACGCCGGCAGCGACTCGTCGGCCGTGGGCTCGCTCATGTTGGCATCATGCCGTGGCGGCGCGTGCGGCGTGCCCCCGAGTCGCAGGTGTCAGTGTCGCCGCAGATCGAGCGTGAACGGGAACTCGGCGCAGCGCTCAGCTGGCAGTTCAACGCGTTGGGCGAAGCCGCCATCGGGTGTGTGGCCCATTGCGAAGTAGCGCGCCAGCCGACGGCTCTCGGCCTCGAACGCATTGACCGGAAAGGTGTCGTAGCTGCGCCCGCCCGGATGCGCCACGTGGTATTGGCAGCCGCCCAGCGAGCGCTGCATCCAGCGGTCCACCAGATCGACGGTGAGCGGCGCGTGGACAGCGATCGTCGGATGCAGTGACGCGGCGGCTTGCCAGGCCCGGTAGCGCACGCTGGCGACGAACTCGCCGACCCGGCCGGTGGGTTGCAGCGGCAGCGCGCGGCCATTGACAGTGACCACGTGGCGCGAGTCGATCAACCCGCTGGCGCGCACCTCGAGCCGCTCGAGCGTCGAGTCGACATAGCGCACCGTGGTGCCGGCGGCACCCTCCTCGCCCATCACGTGCCAGGGTTCCAGCGCATGGCGCAGCACCAAGTGCACGCCGCGCGCGTTGAGCTCGCCGACCTTGGGGAAGCGGAACTCGAAGTGCGGCGCGAACCAGGCCAGGTCGAAGTCGAAGCCGGCGCGGTTCATCTCCTCGATCACGTCTTCGACGTCCATCCACACGAAGCTGGGCAGCAGGTAGCGGTCGTGCAGCTCGGTGCCCCAGCGCACCAGCGGATGGCGATAGGGCTCGTTCCAGAAGCGCGCCACCAGCGCACGCAGCAGCAGCTGCTGCACGATGCTCATGCGCGCGTGCGGCGGCATCTCGAAGGCCCGCAACTCCAGCAGGCCCAGGCGCCCGGTGGACGAGTCGGGCGAGTACAGCTTGTCGATGCAGAACTCGCTGCGGTGGGTGTTGCCGGTGACGTCGATCAACACGTTGCGCAGCGTGCGATCCACCAGCCACGGCGGCATGCGCTCGCCGTAGATGCTGCTTTTGCGATCGATCTCGGCCAGCGCGATCTCGAGCTCGTAGAGCTGATCGTTGCGCGCTTCGTCGACGCGTGGCGCCTGGCTGGTGGGCCCGATGAACAGGCCCGAGAACAGGTAGCTCAGCGCTGGGTGGTTGTGCCAGTAGGCCAGCAACGAGCCCAGCAGATCGGGCCGGCGCAGGAACGGGCTGTCGGCCGGCGTGGCGCCGCCGAGCACGAAGTGGTTGCCGCCGCCGGTGCCGGTGTGGCGGCCGTCGAGCATGAACTTCTCGGTGGACAGGCGCGATTGCCACGCCGCGTCGTACAGGAACTCGGTGTGTTCGACCAGCTCCGACCAGTTGTGCGCCGGGTGGATGTTGACTTCGATGACGCCGGGGTCGGGCGTCACCTGCAGCATCTTCAGCCGCGGGTCGCGCGGCGGCGGGTAGCCTTCGAGCACGATCTTCACGCCCAGCCTCGCAGCGGTGGCTTCCACGGCGGCGAGCAGCTCGAGGTAATGTTCCAACTGCTGCAGCGGCGGCATGAAGACGTAGAGCACGCTGCTGGCCCGGCCCGCGCTTTCGGCCTTGGGGCCGTTGGCACGGCGCGGGTCGCGGGCCTCGACCACCAGCGCGGTGCGCGTGATCCAGTGTGCCGATTCAAAGCGCTGCGGCGAGCGCGTCGGAGCTGCTGCATCGAGCGGCGCGGCCGCCGCGTCCAGCCGCGCTGCGCCGCCGCTCGCAATGCCGCCGGCCTCAGCACCGGCCAGCGCGCCATCCCCTTCGCCCAGCCCAGCGCCGACCGATCGCTGCAACGCCACCGTGCCGCCCTCGGCGAACCCACCGCCCACCACATGCGGGGCGTACTGGCCGCGAATCTGGGCTGCCCCAGGCAACACACCGCGCGGTGCAAACGGATCGGCCTCCACGTGATAGGGGTAGTCGCCTTTCGACACCCAGGGCAACGAGTCGAGCGGCAGGCGGTAGCCCATCGGCGAGTCACCCGGGAACAGGTACATGCGCTCGTCGCGGAAAAACCAGGGGCCGGTGACCCAGCGCGGGCCGCCGAGCGCCGGGCCTTCGCCGCGCCTGAGCGGCAGCACGTACCCGACCTCGCGCTCGAGGCCTTGATCGAACAGGCGCCGCAGGCGCACGCGCTCCAACTCGTCATCGAGCCGCGAGTCGAACGGGTCGACGTTGACCGGCAGGCGACGCTCGCGCCACAGGTAGTACCAGGTGTCTTCGTAGCCGGACTGCACGGTGTCGCCGGTGAGTCCCAGCTGCTTGGTCAACGCGAGAATGAATCGTTTGGCGTCGGCGCTCGTGTAGGCGTGCGGTTCGCGCTCGTCGGCGAACAAGGACGGGTTGTGCCAGCAGGGTTGGCCGTCGGCGCGCCAGCACACGCTCAACGCCCAGCGCGGCAATTGCTCGCCCGGGTACCACTTGCCCTGGCCGAAGTGCAGAAATCCGCCGGCGCCGTAGTGCGTGCGCAGCCGTTGCACCAGGTCTTGCGCGAACACCCGCTTGGTGGGCCCCAGCGCATCGGTGTTCCATTCGGCACCGTCGCGATCGTCCACCGACACGAAGGTGGGCTCGCCGCCCATCGTGAGCCGCACATCGCCGGCGACGAGCTGCTCGTCGACACGCTCGCCGAGCGCCAGCACACGTTGCCACTGCTCTTCGGTGTACGGCTTGGTGACGCGCGGTGATTCCCAGATGCGCGAGATGCGCATCGTGTGGGCGAAGTCGACCTCGCTCTCGTCGACCGCACCGCTCACCGGCGCCGCGCTCGAAGGTTGCGGCGTGCACGCCAGCGGGATGTGGCCCTCGCCGGCCAACAGCCCCGACGTGGGATCGAGGCCGACCCAGCCCGCCCCGGGCAGATAGACCTCGCACCAGGCATGCAGGTCGGTGAAATCGACTTCGGTGCCGCTCGGGCCATCGAGCGCCTTCACGTCGGGCTTGAGCTGGATCAGATAGCCCGACACGAAGCGCGCCGCCAGCCCGAGGTGCCGCAACGTCTGCACCAGCAGCCACCCGCTGTCGCGGCACGAGCCGGCGCCCAGTTGCAGCGTCTGCTCGGGCGTCTGCACGCCGGGTTCCATGCGAATCAGGTAGCGGACGTCGCGCTGCAGCCGCTGATTGATCGCCACCAGGAAGTCGATGGTGCGCTGTTCGGTGCAGTCCACCGAGGCGAGAAACTGCATGAAGTGTGGGGTTGCCGGCAGCTTCACCAGATACGGCGCCAGTTCGTCGCGCAACGCATCGTCGTATGCAAACGGAAACTGCTGCGCACTGGCCTCGAGAAAGAAGTCGAACGGGTTGTAGACGGCCATCTCGGCCACCAGGTCGACGGTGACCTTGAACTCGGTGGTCGGCTCGGGAAACACCAGGCGCGCCAGGTAGTTGGCGAACGGGTCCTGCTGCCAGTTGATGAAGTGGCCCGCGGGCTCGATGCGCAGCGAGTAACTCAGGATCGGCGTGCGGCAGTGCGGCGCCGGGCGCAGCCGCACCACCTGCGGCGACAGCCCGACACGGCGGTCGTAGCGGTAGTGCGTGACGTGGTTCAGCGCGACATGGATGCTCATGCCGGCACCAGAAAGTCGCGGCTGATGCCCGCTCCGATGTCGTTGACCCGATCGAGAAAGTGCGTCAGATAGGCGTGCATGCCGGTGGCCAGGATCTCGTCGATGCGGCCGTATTCGAGGTCCGAGCGCAGGCGGCCGGCTCTGCGCTGCGTGTCGGCGCTCTGCTCGTTGGCGACCAGCCGCAAGTTGTCGACCACGCCGTTCATGCAGCTGGCCAGCGAACGCGGCATGTCGGGCCGCAGGATCAGCAGCTCTGCCACCTTCTCGGGCACGATCACGTTGCGATAGACCTTGCGATAAATCTCGAAACCAGACACCGACCGCAGGATGGCCGACCAATGGTAGAAATCGACTTCGGGCGCCTCGTTGGTCTGCTCGCGGCCGAAGTAGTCGCCGGCCAGCGCATGGAATTTCACGTCGAGCAGCCGCGCGGTGTTGTCGGCGCGCTCCAGGAACGTGCCGATGCGGATGAAGTGCATCGACTCGTCCTGCAGCATGGTGCCCACCGTGACGCCGCGCGACAGGTGTGAGCGGAACTTGACCCACTCGAACACGGCGCTGGGGTCGCGCTCGAAATCGAGCTGGCGCAGCATGCGGTTGAACTCCAGCCACGTCTGGTTGGTGGTCTCCCACAGCTCGGTGGTGATGCTGCCGCGCACGGCACGTGCGTTCTCGCGCGCGGCGCGCAGGCACGACACGATACTCGATGGATGGGTCTCGTCGTGCACCATGAAACCCATCACGCGCCGCGGATCGATGGCGCCGTGGCGTGTTTCATAAGCGCTGGTCAGCTCGCTGATACCGAGCATGCCGCGCCAGCCCTGCTCGGCGTTTTCGGCAGATTGCGGCAGCAGCGATGTCTGGTAGTTGATGTCGAGCATGCGCGCGGTGTTCTCGGCGCGCTCCATGTAGCGCGCCATCCAAAACAAGTGGTCTGCAGTGCGCGACAACATGGCTAGACCTCCAGCACCCAGGTGTCCTTGGTGCCTCCGCCCTGCGAAGAATTGACCACCAGCGAACCCTCCTTCAGCGCCACGCGCGTCAGGCCGCCGGGCACCATCTGCACGGTCTTGCCCGACAGCACGAACGGCCGCAGGTCGATGTGGCGCGGCGCGATGCCCGACTCCACGTACGTCGGGCAGGTGGACAACGCGAGCGTGGGCTGCGCGATGTAGTTGGCGGGGTTGGCCACCAGTTGTGCACGAAACGCCTCGACTTCGGCTCTCGTCGCCGCGGGCCCCACCAGCATGCCGTAGCCGCCCGCCCCGTGCACCTCCTTGACCACCAGGTCGGGCAGATGGCCGAGCACGTACTTCAGGTCTTTGTCATCACGGCACAGATAAGTGGGCACGTTCTGCAGCAGCGGCTTCTCGCCGAAGTAGAACTCGATCATCTTGGGCACGTACGGGTAGATCGACTTGTCGTCGGCCACTCCGGTGCCGATGGCGTTGGCCAGCGTGATGTTGCCGTGGCGGTAGACATCGAGCAGGCCAGCGCAGCCGAGCGTCGATTTCGGCTTGAACGCGGCCGGGTCGAGAAAGTCGTCGTCGACGCGGCGGTAGATCACGTCCACGCGGTGCGGACCCTGCGTGGTGCGCATGTAGACGAAGCCGTCCTTGACGAACAGGTCTTTGCCCTCGACCAGCTCCACGCCCATCTGCTGCGCCAGAAACGCGTGTTCGAAATAGGCGCTGTTGTACATGCCGGGCGTCAGCACCACGACACTGGGCTCGTTGACGCCGGCGGGCGCCACCGCACGCAGCGACTCGAGCAGCAAGTCAGGGTAGTGGGCCACCGGCGCCACGCGGTGCAGCGAGAACAGCTCGGGGAACAGCCGCATCGTCATCTTGCGGTTCTCAAGCATGTAGCTCACGCCGCTGGGCACGCGCAGGTTGTCTTCGAGCACGTAGTAGGTGCCGCTGCCATCGGGGTCGGCGGCGCGCACGATGTCGATGCCCGCGATGTGCGAGTACACGCCGCCGGGCACGTCGACCCCCACCATCTCGGGCCTGAACTGCGCGTTCTTCAGCACCTGCTCTTGCGGCACGATGCCAGCCTTGACGATCTCCTGCCCGTGGTAGACGTCGTGCACGAAGCGGTTGAGGGCGTTGACGCGCTG
>JBIODO010000019.1:0-21235 GCA_044445225.1 Burkholderiales bacterium | reverse complement strand
CCAAGAAAGCCGCCTTCTACAACAGTCTGTACACGGCGACCGGCAACAGCTACACGCCGCTGCGAGGGGCGCTGTCCAAGGTGGGGCGTTACTTCGCCAACAAGGCGCCCGGCCAGGCGTCGGACCCGATGCAGTACTCGTGCCAGCGCAACTTCACGATCCTGTCGACCGACGGCTACTGGAACAACAACACCGAGACCAGCAGCTATGGCCCTCTGAAGCTGACCACCAACACCGTTGTCGGCCAGCAGGACGCCGGCGACGCCAAGCCGATGTGGGACGGTGCCAACTCGGTCGTGACGACGACGACGCCGATCACCACGATCACGCGCAAGGAGACGATCAGCACGCGCAACGACACGGCGAATTTTCGGCGCTATGTCTACCCCGTTCCGTCGAGCAAGGGCGGCGGCTCGTGCACCAACTCGCAGTACCGCATCCGGGTTCAGCAACAGAACCAGACCGAGACCATCCCGCGGTCGATCGATTCGATCGATGACACGACCAGCGTGGTGACGAACACCGTGGTCACCACCAATGGCGTGGTCACCAGCAACACCAACTCCGCGCCCGCCAACAGCACGGCCAACGTCAGCTCGACCACCACCCCCGGTACGCCCGCCTTCGGCACCTGGGGCAACAGCGGCGGCACGACCGACTACTGCCTGACGACCTCGCAGCTCACCACGGTGTTCGGGTCGAGTAGCACCAACACCACGTACTACTCGAGCACCGGCTGCGGCGGCAGCTGCACCTACACCGCGACCAGCTCGAGCGGCACGCAGACGAGCAGCAGCACAGGCTCGTCCACGGTGACGAGCCAGAACACGCTTTCGACCAACGGGCCGACCAACGGCACGCCGACATCGGTGCAGTCGTACACGGGTGGCGCCAGCAGCACGCTGGCCGACGTGGCCGAGTACTACTACAAGACCGACCTGCGCACGCCGGCGCTCGGCAACTGCACCGGCTCGCTGGGTGGCGACGTGTGCGACAACACCACGATGCTGCCGCTGCCGCCGCTGGACATCGTGACCTACCAGCACATGACGACTTACACGATCGGCCTGGGCGTCGGCGGCACGCTGGCCTACGACCCGAACTACCTGACCCAGACCTCGGGCACCTACGTCAACCTGACGAACGGCACCATCAACTGGCCGGATCCAACGCCCACCGAAGGCGCCACCCGCGTCGACGATCTGTGGCACGCAGCGGTCAACGGGCGCGGCAGGTACTTCGCGACGACCAACGCCAACACGCTGTCCAACGCCCTCACGGGGGCGCTGTCCGACGCGTCCAAGGCCACCGGCTCGGCGGCCGGCGCGGCCACCAACTCGCTGGAGCCCGTGGTCGGCGAAAGCAACAACGCCTTCATCGCGACCTACACGACCCTCGAGTGGACCGGCGACATCAAGGCCTACCCGTTGGATGCGACCAGCGGCGTGATCGACACGACCACCGCTGTCTGGTCGGCGAAAACGCAGCTCCAGGCAGTGAGCGCGGGCAGCCGCAGCATCAAGTACATGCAGCCGGGTACCAACGCGTTGCGTTCGTTCAACTTCACGAACCTGACCGCGGACGGCTACGGCGGCAACTTCAGCAACCTGTGCAGCAAGACGCCCGCGCCCCTGCAGTGCGGAACACTCACCTCGGGCCAGGTGACCACGGCCAACACCGGGGCCAACCTGGTCAACTACCTGCGCGGCGACAGCACCTACGACGCTGCGGTCAACTCGACCAACCCGTTGTATCGCGCGCGCACCGCCAAGCTCGGCGACATCATCAATGCGTCGCCGGTGTACGTGAAGAAGTCGCCGCTGCAGTATCTGGACACGGGCTATGCCGCCTACGCCGCAGGCACATTGACCCGCAAGGCGATGCTCTACTCGGCGGCCAACGACGGCATGCTGCACGCGTTCGACGCCTCCACGGGCAGCGAGCTGTGGGCGTTCGTGCCTTCGTACGTGATGCCCAACATGTACAAGCTGGCCGACACCGACTATCGCAACAAGCACTCGTTCTTCGTCGACGGCACGCCGGTGGTGGGTGACATCTACACCGGCTCGGCCTGGAAGACGATCCTGGTCGGCGGCCTGAACTCAGGCGGCCAGGGCTACTACGCACTGGACATCACCGATCCGAACAACCCCGTCGCGCTGTGGGAGTTCACCGACGCCAACATGGGCCTGACCTATGGCAACCCGGTGATCACCAAGCGCGCCGACGGCACCTGGGTGGTGGCCGTGAGCTCGGGCTACAACAACACCACCGGTGACGGCCAGGGGCGCATCTACCTGATCAATGCGACCACCGGCACGCTGGTGACCAGCTTGTCCGACGGCGTCGGGTCGTCGGCCTCACCCAGTGGCTTGGGCAAGATCAACGCCTGGGTCGACAGCGGCGCCGACAACACCGCCAAGCGCTTCTACGGCGGCGACATGCTGGGCAATCTGTGGCGCTTCGACTTCGACGATATGGTCCCGCCGTCCGGTGCCGAGGCGGCCAAGCTCGCCAACTTCCAGGTCGGCGGTACGCCGCAGCCGATCACCACCAAGCCGCAGTTGACGGTGGTCACCGCCAGCAATGGCACCAAGGTGCCGGTGGTCGTGGTTGCCACCGGGCGCTACCTAGGCACCAGCGACGTCTCCGACACGACCCAGCAGTCGATCTACGCCATCAAGGATCCGTTGACCGCCACCGGCTGGGGCGACGTGCGCAGCCGCGCCGACCTGGTGACGCAGTCGGTCACCGTCAGCGGCGTGAGCGGCACCGGCACCAGCAATACGGTCGATTGGTTGACCAAGATCGGCTGGAAGATGGATCTGCCGAAATCGAAGGAGCGCGTCGTCACCGACTTCATCCTGCAGTTCAACGTGCTCACGGTGGCCAGCGCGATCCCGGGCGCCAACGAGTGCAATCCGTCGGGTGGTGCCTCATGGTTGTACGAGATCAGTGCAGCCAGCGGCACCTCGGCCAACGGCGGCAGCACGGTGTCGACGTACCTGGGGGCTTTCCTGGTGGTCGGCATGACGTCGATCAAGACCGCCGACGGCAACATGAAGATCGAGATCGTCGGCAGCGACGCCAGTGTCCGCACCAAGGCGCCGCCGCCGCCGGACCTGGGGACAAGGTCGGTGCGCCGTTCCGCCTGGCGTGAGCTGATCAACTGACGCTACCGGGTTTTAGCCGACCCCGCCTCGCCGGCGCAACGAGACATCGTTGCCCGGCGAGCGCGTCTTGAGGCTGCCACGCGGCGCTCTATCATCGGTGGCGATGACACCAGCCCAAATCATCGTTCTGGCCACGCCCGTCTTTCTAGGTGCGATCGCGATCGAGCTGGCCATTGGCCTGGTCCGCGGCCGCAACACCTACCGGCTGCACGACGCGATGGCCAGCATCGGTCTGGGCATGATGAGCCAGCTGGTGGGGCTGTTCACGCGCTTGCTGGCGTTTGGCCTGTACGTGCTGGTCTACGAACGGATCGCGTTGTGGCAGCTGCCGGTCGATTCGATCGCTGTGTGGCTCGGTGCTCTGCTGATGTACGACCTGTGCTACTACTGGCTGCATCGCGCCGGGCATCGTGTGGGCGTCTTCTGGGCCGCTCACGTGGTGCACCACCAGAGCGAGGACTACAACCTGTCCACCGCGTTGCGCCAGACCTCCAGCGGCGCGCTGCTGGGGTGGCTGTTCTATCTGCCGATGGCAGTGATCGGCGTGCCGCCGCTGGTGTTCGGCACGGTCGCGCTGATCGACCTGCTGTACCAGTTCTGGGTGCACACCCGGCAGGTGGACAAGCTGGGCTGGTTCGACCGCTGGTTCTGCTCGCCGTCGAACCACCGCGTGCACCATGCGGTGAACGATCGTTACCTCGACCGCAACTACGGCGGCATCCTGATCGTGTGGGATCGCCTGTTCGGCACCTTCGAGGAAGAGCACGACGACGAGCCTTGCATCTACGGCACGCGCGCGCCGCTGCGCAGCTTCAACCCGCTGTGGGCCAACCTGGAGGTCTATGCCGCGCTGGCGCGAGACATGTGGCGCGCTCGCTCGTGGGCTGACAAGGGGCGCGTCTGGCTCAAGCCGCCCGGCTGGCGGCCCGCCGACGTGGCCGAGCGGTTTCCGAAACCCGCATTCCGGATCGAGGCGGTGCGGCGCTACGACCCGGCGATGTCGCCGGCCGCGCAAGCCGTGGCGCTGCTGCTGTTCGTTGCGTTGCTGGGCAGCGTGTGCGTGCTGCTGTGGTTTGCGCATCAATGGTCGGTGCCGACGCTGCTCGCGGGCACGGCACTCGTCGTCGCCGGCCTTTGGTGTGTGGGCCGTCTCGGGGAGGGCCGCCGCGCGTTGGATGGCAATGTCGCGCCCGCCGGCGCGGCTTCCGACTAAGGCTCGAACAGGTCGGTGGCCGTCCTGGGCGGCGCCACACCCAGGTGCCGGTAGGCGGCCAGCGTGGCCACGCGCCCGCGCGGCGTGCGCTGCAAGTAGCCTTGCTGGATCAAATAGGGCTCGATCACGTCTTCGATGGTGTCGCGCTCCTCGCCGATGGCCGCAGCCACGTTGTCCAGGCCCACCGGGCCGCCGTCGAAACGGTGCACCACGGCTTCGAGCAGCTTGCGGTCCATCACGTCGAGGCCGAGCGGATCGACGTCGAGCATGACCAGCGCCTGCTCGGCGATGACGTGGGTGACGCGTCCTTGCGCCTTCACCTGCGCGTAGTCGCGCACCCGCCGCAGCAGCCGGTTGGCGATGCGCGGTGTGCCGCGCGCGCGCCGCGCGATCTCCGACCCGCCGGCCTCGTCGATCGGCACCGACAGCAGATGCGCCGATCGATTGACGATGCGCGCCAACTCGTCGTGTGAATAAAACTCCAGCCGTGCCACGATGCCGAAACGGTCGCGCAGCGGGTTGGTCAGCATGCCCGCGCGCGTGGTGGCACCCACCAGCGTAAACGGCTGCAGATCGAGCTTGATCGAGCGCGCCGCGGGACCCTCGCCGATCATGATGTCGATCTGGTAGTCCTCCAGCGCCGGGTACAGGATCTCCTCGACCACCGGCGACAAGCGGTGGATCTCGTCGATGAACAGCACGTCGTTGCGCTCGAGGTTGGTCAGGATCGCAGCGAGGTCTTTCGGCTTTTCGAGCACCGGCCCCGAAGTCTGGCGCAGGTTCACGCCGAGCTCGGCGGCGATGATGTGGCTGAGCGTCGTCTTGCCCAAGCCGGGCGGCCCGAACAGCAGCACGTGGTCGAGCGCTTCGCCGCGTTGTTTGGCGGCGCCGATGAAGATCTCCAGCTGCTCGCGCGTCTTGGCCTGGCCCACGTAGTCGCGCAATTGGCGCGGCCGCAGCGCGCGCTCCAGCGCTTCTTCCTGCGGCGATTGCCGGGCCGCGCCGACCGTGCGCGGCGTGAGCGGTTGTTCGGCGAGATCGTCGGTCTGGATGCCCATGCCGGGGATTGTGCGTCTGCGCGGCGCTAGCGTGACAAAGCGCGCAGCGCCAGCTTGATGCCCTCGGCGACGGCCACGCCGGGCGGCAAGCTCTTCAACGCAGCGGCCGCCTCACGCTCGTTGTAGCCGAGCGCCAGCAGCGCCTGCACGATGTCGGCTTGGCTGTCGCTGGTCACCGCTGCGGCGCCAGACAGATCGGGCGCGAGCTTGTCCTTCAGCTCCAGCAGCAGCCGCTCTGCCGTCTTCTTGCCGATGCCCGGCACTTTGACAAGCCGCGCACCGTCTTGCCGCGACACCGCTTGCGCCAGCTCGCCGACCGACAACCCCGACAGGATGGCCAGCGCCGTGCGCGGGCCGATGCCAGCGATGCGGATCAGCAGGCGAAAGGTCGCGCGCTCCGGCGGGCTGGCAAAGCCGTACAACAAGTGCGCGTCTTCGCGCACCACCAGGTGCGTCAGCAAGGTCAGCCGCTCGCCCAGTGCGGGCAGCGTGTAGAACGTGCTCATCGGCACGTCGAGTTCGTAGCCGACGCCGGCCACGTCGATCAGCACCTGCGGTGGCGTCTTTTCAGCGAGGGTACCCGTCAGCCGACCGATCATGGCCGGCGATTATCACCGCCGTCACAAGCCCGCATCGCGCGGGCTCGAGCGCAAGCGCGCTTCAGCGGGCGCGGCCGAACAGCCCCAGCCGTTGCGCTTCGAGCGCCGCTTCGGCGCGCGAACTGACGTTGAGCTTGCGATAGATCTGCTTCACGTAGTCGGCGATGGTGTGGCGCGACAGGCCCAGCTGCACGCCAATCTCGGGTAGCGTGAAGCCCTTGGCCACCCGCAGCAGCACCTCGCTCTCACGCTCGGTGAGCGACACGTGCGGCAGCGCGTTGGCCTGCGGCTTGGCCTGCGCCGCGAAGTAGGCGATGACCTTGCGCGCGATCGACGGCGACAGCGGTGGCTCGCCCTGGCTGATGCGCTGCAGCTGCTCGGTGATCAGCTCGCGCGACTGCTCCTTCAGGATGTAGCCGTAGGCACCGGCCTGCAGCGCCGGGAACAGATGGTCGTCGTCGTCGTGGATGGTCACGATCACCGACAGCGCCTCGGGCTGCGATTCGCGCAGCGCCGATACCACGTCGACACCCGAGCCATCGGGCAGGCCGAGGTCGATCAGCGCCAGATCGAACTTTTGCGCCGACACCTGCGCCTGCGCGTCGTGCACGCGCGCGCACTCGACGATCTGGGCATTGGGGAAGACCTGCATCACCAGCGCCTTCAACCAGGTACGGATCTCGGGAAGGTCTTCGAGCAGCAGGATGTTCTTCATCGTGCCTCCGCGGTGGTGAACCAGAGCATCGTAACAGCCGGTCAGGCCGACGCGAGGTGCCTGTCCAGCGGAATCGTGAGGCGGATCACGGTCCCATACCCCGGTCCGGACTCCACCAGGCACTGGCCCTGCAGCTGTTTGGCACGGTGCTTCATGCTGGCCATGCCGTGCCCACGGTCCAGCCGCCCGTCAAGCTCCATCGGAATGCCCTTGCCGTTGTCCTGGATCACCACCTGAAAGTCGCCTTCGGCGATGGTGCAGCGCACGGTGCAGCGTGACGCGCCGCTGTGCTTGATGATGTTGCTCACCGCCTCGCGCAGCACGCGCGTGGTCTGCACGAAGGCGCGTGCCGACAGCAGCTGCGGCACGTCGTCGTCGGCCGGCGCGTGCCACGAGCCGTCGACCCCGGCCTGCGACAGGCGCAACACGAACTCGGCGCGCCAGTCGCCCAGCGCGTTGAGCAGCGGCACTGGCTTGCCCGTGAGGCCGCGCACCGACAGCCGCATCTCCTCGAGCGCTTCGCGCGCCAAGGTGGAGATGCGCTCGTTGTCGCTGGTGTGCACGATGGTCAGCAGCTTGGCGCCGAGGTCGTCGTGCAGGTCGGCGGCGATGCGCTTGCGCTCCTGTTGCGTCACCTGCTCGACCTTCAGATCGGCCAGTTGCGCGAAGTTGCGTTCGATCTGCGCCGAGGCCTCCAGCACGCGGCGCTCGAGTTCCGCGCGATCGTGCTGCGCGTCCTGCAGCGCGCGGCCGTACTGCTGCACCATGCGCAAGCCCTGTGCGGTGAACAGCAGCGGCGGGATGATCTGCGCCGCGCCGATGATGCGCGCGTCGATGCCGAGCTGCTGGGCGCCGAACTCCACCAGCGCGGCCAACGCCATCAGAGCGCCGAGCGTGGCCATCGGCCAGAACTGCGCGCGCCGGAACAGCCACAGCTTGCGCAGATACAACAACGCCGCGGCACCCACCTCGACGGCCAGCACCACGTACCAGAAGGTGGCCATCGCATGCAGGTGCTGCGCGCCCATCACCATCAGCGTCAGGGGCATCACCGCACATTGCGCGGGCAAGCCCACATCGGCCCAGCGCCGGCGCTCGCCGCCATAACGCAGCAGGAACTGAACCGCCGCCAGCGTGACGAACGACGCCAGGATGGCGAGCAGGAATTCCGAGCTGGCGTTGGGCCACGGCATGTCGGACACCCATTGCCGCGACAGCACGAGCGCCCAGCCGATCAGCAGTGCGCCGTAGTAGGCGAGAAAGCTCTGCGCGCGGTTGAGCCAGCCCATCGCGAAGATCAGGCATCCCACCAGCAGCAGGCTGCCACTGATGACCTCGGGCATCCGGATCGACACCGCGGTGCGCCAGCTGTGTTTGTTGGCCAGCGCCGCGTAGGGGCCCAGCTCGATGGCCGACAGCCCGCCCGCGCGTTGGCGCGACGCCACCTGGCGCAGCGGAAATCCCATCAGCTTCAGATCGAGCTGGTTGTTGCGCGGCTGCATCCACGCCACTGGCAATGGCACCAGCTGCGGCCGCTGGCAGTTGCGCGACACCGGCTCGGTGAGGCGGCCCGACAGGTGCACCAGCTTGCCGTTCAGGCGGATGGCCACGGCGCTGCAGGCGCGCTCGATGTACAGCGCCAGCAGCTCGCCGCTGGCGCGCAGCGCTTCGGCGTCGAAGGTCAGGCGGTACCACACCGGGCCCGACTGATCGGGCCGCGACACCGCCCAATCGTCGGGCAGGCTCAGTGTGCGCACCTGCGGCAGCTCGGGGAAGTATTCGGTGTCGGCGGCCACCACCTGCGCCTGCGTGAACAGCAGCGTCTGGGCGCTGGCCGCAGGGGCCCAACCGATCAGCAGCGCCATCACCAGGGTCCACCACGGAGCGAGGCGTGGCTCAAGTCGGCGTCGTGGCATCGCTTGCAATGGGTGGTGCGCTCTCATGCCCTCTTGGCCGGGAATTGTGCAGCAAGCCGATGCGTGCCCCGGCTGCTGTCCGTGTGCCTGTGGGCGGCGGCGATGCGAACTTGGCGTGACAATGACACGCCGTCACTGCCCCAGCCGATGATCCTTCGCCACGAATTCGCACCGATCGACAACCGCCGCCTCGCACACCTGTGCGGCCCCACCGACGCGCACCTGCGCACCATCGAGTCGGCGTTGGATGTGCGCATCACGCATCGCCAGGCGGCCTTTCGCATCGAAGGGGCCAAGGTGCGTGCCGAAGGGGCGCTGGCCGTCTTGCGCGAACTCTACGAGCGCGCCGGGCGCGCCCTCGATGCGCAGGCCGTGGCACTGGCCGTCGGCGCGCCGAACCAGGCGCGCCTGGCCCCCGACGACGAGACGGCTTCGCCGGTGCTGCAAACGCGCCGTGCGGACCTTGCGGGCCGTACGCCCAACCAGGTGCAGTACCTGCGCCACATCCTGTCGCACGATCTCAGTTTCGGCATCGGGCCGGCCGGCACCGGAAAGACCTTTCTGGCCGTGGCCTGCGCCGTCGACGCGCTGGAGCGCAGCACGGTGCAGCGCATTGTGCTGACGCGCCCGGCGGTCGAGGCCGGCGAGCGCCTGGGTTTCTTGCCCGGCGACCTGGCGCAGAAGGTCGACCCCTACCTGCGCCCGCTGTACGACGCGCTGTACGACCTGATGGGCCTGGAGCGCGTGACCAAGGCGTTCGAGCGCGGCCACCTGGAGATCGCGCCGCTGGCCTTCATGCGCGGGCGCACGCTCAACCATGCGTTCGTGATCCTCGACGAGGCCCAGAACACCACGCGCGAGCAGATGAAGATGTTCCTCACGCGAATCGGCTTTGGCGCCAAGGCGGTGGTCACCGGCGACGTCAGCCAGATCGACCTGCCGCGCGGCTCGGCCAGCGGCCTGCTCGATGCGCGCGAGGTGCTGCGCGGCGTGCCTGGCATCGGCTTCACGCACTTCACTGCAGCCGACGTGGTGCGCCACCCGTTGGTGGCGCGCATCGTCGACGCCTACGACAAGGCGCGCGCGCAGAGCGATCGCGAGCAGCCATGAGCTGCGGGGCCGTTCCCAGCACGCGGGGACACCTATGACACCGGCGCTGCGCCTATCGCTGCAATTCGCCGACACAAGCCACCGCGCGCTGTTGGCCCGCCACCGAGTGCAGCGCTGGTTGCGCGCGAGCCTCGCGGCACCGGCCGAGCTGACCGTGCGCATCGTCGGTGCCGACGAGGGGCGGCGCCTGAATCGACAGTTTCGCCGCCGCGACTACGCGACCAACGTATTGACCTTCGACTACCAGCAGGCTCCGGTGGTGATGGCCGATCTGGTGCTGTGCGCGCCGGTGGTCGAGCGCGAGGCGCGCGAACAGGGCATCGATCTGACGGCCCACTATGCGCACTTACTGGTGCACGGCGCGCTGCATGCACAAGGCATGGACCACGAGCGCGCCCGCGACGCCAAGACGATGCAGGCCCGCGAGACGCAAGTGTTGGCGGCGTTGGGCTTTGCCGATCCCTACGCGCACTGAGGTGCCGGCCGTGCGCTTGGGCTCGGCGCGCCCATCGCGTCACGGCGGATGGCGCGTTCCGAGATAACGCTTGCGCCAGAAGAACGCGCCCAGGCCCACCCCCACCAGCGCCATGATGCCGAACGCGATCCACACGCCGGTGGCGCTGTGGATCAACGGCAGCGCATCGAAGTTCATGCCGAAGATGCCGGTGATCAGGTTCAGCGGCAGAAAAATCGCCGTCAGCACGGTGAGGGTGCGCATGATGGCGTTGGTGCGGTTGGACAGCGCCGAAAAGTGCAGCTGCACCGCACCCTCGGCCGATTGTTCGAGCCGCCGCACGTGCGACAGCACCCGCTCGATGTGTTCGAGCACGTCGCGCGAACGCACGCGCAACAGCTCCTGATCGCGCGCCGCCGCGCTGTCGCCCGGTTGCGGCCACTCTTCCAATGCGTCGAGCCACTCCTGCATCGCGCTGCGCTGGTCTTCGCAGGTGTCTTCCAGCGAATGCAGCGCGTTGCGAGACTCCAGCAGCAGCCGCCAATCGTTGAAATGGCTGTGCGAGTCCAGCAGCTGCTCTTGCAGCTGGCCGAGCTGGCGCGTCAACAGGCGCCGCAGCTCGAGGTAGCTGTCGACCATGTAGTTGACCATGCGCAGCATCAGGTCCGCCGCGCTGGTGGGCAGCCGACTGACACCGCGCGTGTCGGTGCCCTGACCGAGCTGGTTCAGGCGCTGCGCGAAGAATTCGCGCACCATGCAGTCGACCGGGTGCACGCTTACCAGCACGCGGTCGAACACGGCAAAGCCAACCGGGCCGGTGTCGATCGCCTCGACGGTCCGTTCGGTGGTGGCCGCCTCCGCGCCATCGGCCTTGCCGGAGGCGACCAGGCGTCGAAACACCAGCATGTCGTACCACGAGGTGTAGTCAAAGTGCGAGGGCAGGTGGGCGTTCAGCAGGTCGGACACGTGCAGGTCCACCAGCTGGCTGCCGGTCCATCGCTGCAGCGCCGCCTGCAAGTCGGGTAGCGCCGATTCCAGCGCCGTTCGAGCCACGCCGATCCAGACAAAGCCCCTGGCGGGCAATTCGTCGGGCAGCTGCGGCAGCTCGACGAGCTGGTCGCTCTGCAGGTGAAAGGTTCGCAGCGCGAGCGCCGCTTCAGCCATGTCGCAGCAGGCGCGCGGCGTCGAGGGCGAAGTAGGTCAGCACGCCATCGGCGCCCGCGCGCTTGAAAGCCAGCAGCGCCTCCATCATCGCCGCGTCGTGGTCGAGCCAGCCGTTGGCGGCGGCGGCCTTGAGCATCGAGTACTCGCCGCTCACCTGATAGACAAAGGTCGGCATGCGAAATTCGCGCTTCACGCGGGACACGATGTCCAGGTACGGCATGCCGGGCTTGACCATCACCATGTCGGCGCCCTCGGCAATGTCGAGCGCCACCTCGCGCAGCGCCTCGTCGCTGTTGCCCGGGTCCATTTGATAGACCTTCTTGTCGGCCTTGCCGAGGTTGGACGCCGAACCCACCGCGTCGCGAAACGGCCCGTAGAAGGCACTCGCGTACTTGGCGCTGTAGGCCATGATGCGGGTGTGGATGCGATGCTGCGCCTCGAGCGCGCGGCGGATCGCGCCGACGCGGCCATCCATCATGTCGCTCGGCGCGACGATGTCGACACCGGCCTCGGCCTGCACCAGCGCCTGGCGAACCAGCACCTCCACGGTTTCGTCGTTCAAGATGTAGCCGGTGGCGTCGAGTAGGCCGTCCTGCCCATGGCTGGTGAACGGGTCGAGCGCCACGTCGGTGAGCAGCCCCAACTCCGGAAAGCGCGACTTCAACGCGCGCACCGCGCGCGGCACCAGGCCCTCGGCGTTGGTGGCTTCGCGACCATCGGGCGTCTTCAGCGTGGGATCGATCACCGGGAACAGCGCCATCACCGGCACACCCAAGTTCAGGCAGTGTTCAGCCAGCGCGAACAGCCGATCGACCGAGTGACGCTGCACGCCCGGCATGCTGGCCACGTCCTGGCTGCGCTGCTCGCCATCGAGCACGAACACCGGATAGATCAGATCCGATGCATCGAGGCGATGCTCGCGCACCAGGGCCCGGGTGAACGCGTCCTTGCGCAGACGCCGCGGCCGGCTGGTCGGAAAGGGGGGGAGCGCTGGCACAGCGTGGCCTTTCTCAGAGTGCGGGACAAACTGTGCCATCGGCCCAGCTCCATCCGGTGTTACGCGGAGTCACACCGGGTAATCCCTCTGCTACGATCGCCGACGAATGATAGCTGCAAGGCTGTCGTTCCCTGCTTTTCCTCCCTGAGCAGGTGCCTTACCGTGATGACAGCGATAAGGCTTGCAACCCCGATCTTTGCGATCGGGGTTTTTTTTGAAGCTCGGCGGCAACGGTGCCGCGAGGGGCCGCCGCGATAATCGCGCGCCATGGACACCGCTTACTTGTGGGTCAAGGCAATTCACATCGTGTTCGTGGCGAGTTGGTTTGCGGGCCTGTTCTATCTGCCGCGGTTCTTCGTCAATCTGGCCGGCGTGGCGGCCGACAGCCATGCCGAGCGCGAGCGGTTGCTGTTGATGGCGCGGCGCTTGTACCGCTTCTCCAACCTGCTGATGGCCGCGGCGCTGCTGTTGGGCCTCTGGCTCTGGCTGGGCTTTCCAGCTTGGCGAGGCATCGAGTACGTGTGGCTCGACTTGAAGCTCGTGCTGGTCGTCGCAGCAGTGGGCTATCAGCATGCCTGCGGAACGCTGCTCAAGCGATTCGAGCGCATGCGCAACCAGCGCAGCGAACGCTGGTACCGCGTCTTTAACGAGGTGGCCGTCGTGCTGTTCGCAGCCATCGTGGTGCTGGTGGTGGTCAAACCGCTGTGAGCCGGTGAACGCCCAAGCCAACCCCGGGCGCAGCGCGATGGTGGCGCTGCTGCTGGTGGCCTGGGCGGCGTTGATCGTCTACGCCAGCTGGTTTCCGCTGACCGGCTGGCGCTGGCCCGCCGGTGCCAGCGTGTGGACGCTGCTGCGCCTGCCTTGGCCGCGCGGCCAGAGCAGCTTCGACATCGTCTCCAACCTGCTGGGTTATGTGCCACTCGGGATGCTGCTGGTGCTCGCGCCGGGGCACCCGCGCAGTCACAGCGCGGCGGCTCTGCGCGACGCCACCGTGCTGGCCGCCGTGCTGTCGTATGCGCTCGAGGTGGGACAGAACCTGCTGCCGCTGCGTGTGCCGTCGCTGCTGGATTGGTTGCTCAACACGGCAGGGTCGAGCGTCGGCGCGCTGCTTGGCCTGTGGCTGGCTCGCACCGATACGCTCGACTGGCTGCACCGCACCGGCGAGTTATGGTTCGCTCAACGCAGCCGCAGCGGCCTCATGCTGCTGGTGCTGTGGCCGCTCGGCCTGCTGTTCCCCACCCCCGTCGCACTGGGCCTGGGCCAGGTCTGGGAGCGCGTGCGCGACGCACTGGGCGACGCCTTCGGTGGCGCGGCCACGGCCCCGCCTCTGGCGCGCTGGCTGGAGGCGGGGACCTCGACCACAGCTCGCCTGTCGCCCGCGGCCGAACTGCTGGCCGTGGCCCTCGGGTTGCTGGGGCCGTGCCTGATGACTTACAGCATGGCGCGGCCGGGCTTGCGCCGCGTCTGGCTGGCGATCGGGGCCATGGGGCTCGGGTTCGGGGTCACGACGCTGTCGACGGCGTTGAACTTCGGCCCGCAACACGCGTTGGCTTGGTGCACGGCCAGCAGCCTGGGTGGACTCGGGCTGGGCTTCGCGATGGCGCTGCTGCTGCTGGGAAGCGGCCGGCGCACCGCGGCGGGCATTGCGCTGGTGGTGGTCACCGCGTGCGTCGGCCTGGTGGCGCAGGCGCCGGCGGACCCTTACTTCGCAGCCAGCCTGCACGGATGGGAGCAGGGGCGCTTCATCCGCTTTCACGGCTTGGCGCAATGGATCGGCTGGTGCTGGCCCTATGCGGCGACGTTGTGGTTATTGCGCCAGAGCGCGGGGCGCGACTGACCTTCGGCACCGAAGGCGCCTCCCTACAATGCGCGCAGGGCCGGCAGTTCTTGCGCGGTTCGATCGCGCACATGAGCTACTACCAGCACCACATCTTCTTTTGCCTCAACGAGCGCAGCAATGGCGAGGCCTGCTGTGCCCAGCACCAGCCGCAACTCGCCCTCGACCACTGCAAGGCGCGCGTCAAGTCGCTGGGTCTGGCGGGCCCCGGTGGCGTGCGCGTCAACAAGGCCGGTTGCATGGACCGTTGTGCGGGCGGGCCGGTGGCGGTGGTGTATCCGCAGGCGGTTTGGTACACCTACGTCGATCAGCACGACATCGACGAGATCGTCGAGTCGCACTTGAAGAACGGTCAGGTGGTCGAGCGCCTGCTGCTGCCGCCCACCGTCGGACGCTGATGGCCGCGACAAGCACGCCCATGGACGTCACCGGTCCAGCCGGCCGCATCGAGGCGGCGATCGACACGCCGGAGGGCGCCGCGCGCGGCGTCGCGGTGCTGTGCCACCCGCATCCGCAGCACGGCGGCACGATGGACAACAAGGTGGTCCAGACGCTGGCACGAGCCTTTGTGCAGCTCGGCTACCGTGCGGTGCGCTTCAACTTTCGCGGTGTCGGTGCATCGCAAGGGCAATGGGACCATGGCGTCGGCGAGGTCGACGACGCGCTGGCCGTGGTCGCGGCCTCTCGCGATGCGGCGCTGCCGCTGGCGCTGGGCGGCTTCTCGTTCGGCGGCTACATCGCCGCGCAGTTGAGCGCGCGGTTGACCGCGGCCAATGCGCCGGCACAGCGTGTGGTGCTCGTCGGCCCGGCCACCTCGACCTTTCCGGTGCCCGCGGTGCCAGCCGATTCGTTGGTCATCCATGGCGAGGCCGACGATGTGGTGCCGTTGAGCGCAACCCTCGACTGGGCGCGTCCGCAGGGCTTGCCGGTCGTGGTGCTGCCCGGTGTGGGCCACTATTTCCATGGTCAGCTGACGCGTGTGCGCGATCTCGTGCTGCGGGCCTGGAGCCACTGATTTCCCAGCGTTGGGCCGATGAGCAGAAAGTTGAAAGGCAGTTGGATGTCGAACCGAAAACACTGGAGCGCCTGGCTGCTTGCCGCGGTCAGCGCTTGGTCGCAAGCGCAGCCGTTGCAGCCGCCCGAGGTGGCCGCCCGCAACTACTTCCTGATCGACCTCAACGCCGACCAGGCGCTCGCCGAGCGCGAGGCCGACAAGCAAGTCGACCCGGCGTCGCTGACCAAGCTGATGACGGCTTACCTGGTGTTCAACGCCATCAAGGACAAGAAGTTGTCCCTGGAGCAGACGCTGCCGGTGTCGGTGCGCGCCTGGTCCGAGCGCAAAGGCGGCGGCTCGCTGATGTTCATCGATCCGAAGATGACGCCCAAGGTCGACGAGCTGCTCAAGGGGATGATCTCGGTGTCGGGCAACGACGCGGCGGTGGCGCTGGCCGAAGGGGTCGCGGGTAGCCTCGACGGCTTCGTGGCGATGATGAATCGCCAGGCCCAGGCGTGGGGCCTGAAGAACACGCAGTTCAAGAACGTCACCGGCCTGAACGAGGCCGGGCACTACAGCAGCGCGCGCGACATCGCCGCCATGGCCGCCCACGTGATCCGTGAGCACCCGGCCTTCTACGCCAGCTACTACTCGATCCGGCAGTACACGTTCAACCACATCAAGCAGGACAACCGCAACCTGCTGCTCGGGCGCGACCCGACCGTCGATGGCATGAAGACCGGCTTCACCGAGGCGGCGGGCTATTGCCTGGTGGCCAGCGCGCAGCGCGAGTTCCCCAACGGCAAACGGCGGCTGTTGTCGGTGGTGCTGGGCACCGCGTCGCGCGAGGCGCGCGCCAGCGAAAGCCAGAAGCTGCTCAACTGGGGCTACACCGCATGGGACGCCGTGCGGCTGTTCGAAGGCGGCAAGCCCGCGCTGCGCGTGCCGGTGTGGAAGGGCAAAGAGCGCGAGGCGTCGCTGGGCGCGCCGGGTGCCTTGTTCGTGGCCGTGCCGCACGGCGAGGGCGACAAACTGAAGACGGTGGTCGAGCGCACCGACCCGCTGGTGGCGCCGCTGGCACAGGGCCAACGCGTGGGCACCCTCAAGATCACTACCGCGGCGGGCGCCGCGGTGACCAGCGTGCCGCTGGTGGTGCAGGAGGCCGTTCCGGAAGCGGGGCTGTTCGGTCGCGCATGGGACTCGTTGCGCTTGTGGATCAAGTAGCCGGGCGGCGCATCCGCTAAGCTTTGGCTTTCCGCTTTGATGTCGCTGTCACCGACGAGGTAAACATGACGTCCCTGCCCGACACGCCTTGCCTGCTCAACGGTCAGTTGCTGCCGTTGAACCAGGCCAAGGTTTCCGTGCTCGACCGCGGTTTCATCTTCGGCGACGGCGTCTACGAGGTGATCCCGGTCTATGGGCGGCGGCTGTTTCGTTTCGACGAGCACATGGAGCGGCTGGCGCACAGCCTCGACAAGCTGCGCATCGCCAACCCCCACAGCCGCGACGAATGGCTGCGCCAGGCGCGCTCGCTGATCGCCGCGCTGGCGTTGGACGACCAGGCGGTCTATGTTCAGGTCACGCGCGGCGTGGCGCCGCGCGACCACGTGATGCCCGAAGGCATCGCGCCCACCGTGTTCATGATGACCAACCCGATGAAGCCGGCCAGCGCCGACCAGCGCCATCACGGCGTGGCTTGCGTCACCGCACGCGACTTTCGCTGGGAGCGCGGCGACATCAAGAGCATCTCGCTGCTCGGCAACGTGCTGGCGCGCCAGATGTCGGCCGACCGCGGCGCCGTCGAGACCATCATGTTTCGCGACGGCTGGCTCACCGAAGGCTCGGGCAGCAACGTGTGGGTGGTGCACGAGGGCGCCGTGCTGGGGCCGCCGCGCAGCGAGCATGTGCTCGAAGGCATACGCTACGAACTGCTGCGCGAGCTGTGCGAGGAGGAAGGCATCGGCTACAACCTGCGGCCGATCTCCGAGGACGACGTGCGCAGCGCCGACGAGCTGATGATCAGCTCGGCCAGCAAGGAAATCCTGCCGGTCACCAAGCTGGACGATCACCCGGTGGGCCATGGCGCGCTGCGTGGCAAGCCGGGCCCGATCTACGCGCGGCTGTACGAGGCCTATCAGCGCGCCAAGCGGTCGCAATCGATCTGAACGACAAGGCCCAGACATGCCGGTGCAGGGCGACGGCGCCGCCTCGTTGATCGCGTTTCCGAGCGAGTTTCCGATCAAGGTGATGGGCGTGCGCGCCGAGGGCTTCGTCGAGGCGATCGTCGAGGTGGCGCGTGGCTTCGACCCCCAACTCGACCCCACACGCGTTGAGTTGAGGCCCAGCAGCGCCGGCAACTACCTCGGCATCACGCTGATGGTCACGGCCACCAGCCGCGAGCAGCTTGACGCGCTGTACAAGGCGCTGACCTCGCATCCGATGGTCAAGATCGTGCTGTAGGCCTGGCCTCATGAGCCGCGCCGGTCAAAACGCAATCGGTGCATCCACTTCATGCAGATCAAACTCCTCGGCCGTCGCGAACAGGCGGGCGTAGAGGCCGCGATGCGGTCGTTCACGAGTTCGCGCACCACGGCGACCGTCGACGAGTTGTGGCTGGTCGAGCACGATCCCGTGTTCACGCTGGGCGTGGCGGGCATCGAGAGCCACGTGATCGACGCCGGCGACACCCCGGTGGTGCGCACTGCACGCGGCGGCCAGGTCACCTACCATGGGCCGGGTCAGGTGGTGGCCTATCCGCTGGTCGATCTGCGGCGTCTGCGCATCTACGTGAAGGAGTACGTCTATCGCCTGGAGCAGGCGGCACTCGATGTGCTGTCGAGTTACGGGCTGACAGGGCATCGCGTGCCCGGTGCTCCGGGCATCTTCATCCGGGTGGACGAACCCTCCGGACACCGGCGGCTGTCGACGGCGGCCAGTGCGGACGATCGTTTCGCTGGTCTGGGCAAGTTGGCGGCGCTGGGCATCAAGGTCAGCAACCATTGCGCCTACCACGGCCTGGCACTCAACGTGGCGATGAACCTGGAACCCTTTGAGCGCATCAACCCGTGCGGTTTTGCGGGGCTTGCCACTGTCGACCTGGCTACACTGGGCGTGCACGCCAGCTGGGACGACGTGGCGCAGCGCCTGGGCGCTCGGCTCTCGGTCTTGCTGTCCCCTTGAAAGATCGCGCATGACCAGCAACACCGACACTGCGGCAAGCCCCGCGGGCTACGAGCCGGCGGCCAAACAGAAGGCGCAGGCCAAGACCGCCCGCATTCCCATCAAGGTAGTGGCGGCGCCGACGTTGAAGAAGCCGCCGTGGATTCGCGTGAAGGCGAGTTCCGCCGGTTCGCGCTTCTACGAGATCAAGCAGATCCTGCGCGAGCACCACCTGCACACCGTGTGCGAAGAAGCCTCGTGCCCGAACATCGGCGAGTGTTTCGGGCACGGCACGGCGACGTTCATGATCATGGGCGACAAGTGCACGCGACGCTGTCCGTTTTGCGACGTCGGCCACGGGCGGCCCGACCCACTGGATGCGGACGAGCCGGTCAATCTCGCCAACACGATCGCGGCGCTGAAGCTGAGGTACGTGGTCATCACCAGCGTCGACCGCGACGATCTGCGCGACGGCGGCGCGGCGCACTTCGTCGCCTGCATCCGGCGGGTGCGCGAGCGCTCGCCGGACACGCGCATCGAAATCCTGACACCGGACTTTCGTGGCCGCATGGATCGGGCGCTCGAAATCCTGGCGCAGGCACCGCCCGACGTGATGAACCACAACCTCGAAACCGTGCCGCGGCTGTACAAGCAGGCGCGGCCGGGCTCCGACTACGCCACCTCGCTGCAACTGCTGCAGCGCTTCAAGCGATTGTTTCCCGAGGTGCCGACCAAGAGCGGCCTGATGGTCGGCCTGGGTGAAACCGACGAAGAGATCGTCGAAGTCATGCGCGACATGCGTCGCCACGGCGTCGACATGTTGACGATCGGCCAATACCTGGCGCCGTCGATGCATCACCTCCCGGTGCTGCGTTACGTGCATCCGGATGGCTTCAAGGCCTTCGAAGCGCAAGCGCAAGCGCTCGGGTTCACGCATGCAGCCGTGGGCGCCTTGGTGCGTTCCAGCTACCACGCCGATCAGCAGGCGGCTCTTGCAGGAGTCGCCTCCGCGGTGTGATGCGGCCAGCACAAGGGGTGTGGTGAAACGGCGCCAATGGATCGTGCGCTGCGGCGCAGGGCTCTCGCTCTGGGTGCCTGTCCTGCAGGCGACGCAAGCAGCCGTTGGCGTGACCGAGTCCGACGCGGCGGCGGCCATTCGCCTGTCACTCGAGCGGGGAGCGCTGTCGGCAGTGTCGCTGTTGGGCAAGACCGACGGTTTCCTCGGCAATCCGAAGGTGCGAATTCCGTTGCCTGACTATCTCGAAGAAGCAGCCAGTCTGTTGCGCAGGTTCGGCCAGAGCAAGCTGGTCGACGAACTGGTGACCAGCATGAATCGGGCGGCCGAGCAGGCAGTGCCGGAGGCCAAGACGCTGCTGGTGCAAACGGCCAAGGCGGTCACGGTCGACGATGCCATCCACATCGTGCGGGGCAGCGAAACCTCGGTGACGGAGTACTTCGCGGCCAAGACGCGCCAGCCGCTTGGCGAGAGGTTCCTGCCCATCGTCCAGCGGGCCACCGAGAAAGTGTCCCTCGCCGACAAGTACAACGCGGTGGCCGAGCGGGCCAGCCGAGTCGGCCTTGTCAAGTCAGACGATGTCGATTTGAACCACTACGTCAGCGGCAAGGCGCTCGACGGCTTGTATCTGATGATCGGCGAGGAGGAGCGCCGGATCCGGCGCGATCCGGTGGCTACCGGCAGCGCGATCCTGCGCAAGGTATTCGGTTTCTGAGGCCGCGCACGCCGTCCAGGAGTTGCTACAGGCCCCTGGCCAGCTCGAACATCAGAGCCGAGGGCAGCGAATTCGCGATGGCATTGCGGCCGACGCGCGCCATCGACATGCCGCCGAAGCTCGAAATCTCAAACGCGTCGCCCTGCTCGACGATCTCGATCCAGGCCAGCTCGGGGCATTGCAGCCTGATGTCGTTGCGCAGGCTGTCGAAGGCGCTGTCCTACACCACCGACTCGTAGACGATCGCCTGCGGCAGGCCTTGTCTGCAGAACGCGCGCGCGGCGTCGACGGAGCTCACGCTGTCGAAACCCACGCTCATCGGCAATAGGGTCTGGCGGATCTGGTTGAGCACCTCGCGGCGCGTCGCAATCACCAGCACCTGCGCGCCGGCCAGCGGCCGCGAGTCGTCGGTGGGTGCGACACCGCGAACCCGTTCAATCGACGCGGCGCCTTCCAAGCTGTCGTTGACGGTGTGCGCGAACTCCAGGGTCAACACGGTGTCACTTTCAGTGTCCGCTCGATTGACGTGCAATGCCATCGTGCAGGCCAGCTGCACCAGCAGCTGCCACGACAGGCAATCGAGTGCAGCCACGTGCGCCGGGCCCGCGGCGCTGCGAGCGGCCGGCGCGGCCGCCGGCACCCGATCCTGGGGCGTGTGGCCGTATCGGCACACGAGTCGGGCATGTGCTGGCCAGGCCTTCGTGTCGAGCCGCATGTCCACCGGCGTGCAAGCGTGGCGCAGACTCCAATTGAGCAGGGTGTCGAGCAGCGCCGACAGCAGCGTCGCGTCGACCACCACCTCGGCGGACTTGAGCGTCTGCTTGACCGCCATGCCACGAGTGCGCAGGTCATCCTGGCGCAGCGCAAGCACATCGCGCAGGGCATGCGACAGGTTCACGGTCTCGGGCTGTTGCTGGATGCCGCCTTGGGCCAACCGGGCGATCTGCTGGCCCAGCATGCTGGCATGACGCGCCTGCTCGATCTGCGTGACCAGGGCATGCAAGCCCGCACGGTCGATGCGGCCGCTGGCCTGCATCTGGTGCACGCTGTCCAGCGCCGGCGTGAGCGCGCTGCCCACCTCGATGCCGATTTGGTTGGCCAGCCCCCACCCTGCAT
>JBIODO010000018.1:0-21432 GCA_044445225.1 Burkholderiales bacterium | reverse complement strand
GCGCGTACGCGCAAGCGCGCATGGGAGAGCTCGCATGATGCACGGCACCACACGCAGCACGGGCTGGATCCGGTTGTTCGCCCTGTGTGCCGCGGTGTCGGCCTGTGGCGGCGGCGACAACCCTGCGCCTGCACCGGCGCCCTCGCCTGCACCGCCGAGCGGCACTGACTCGCAGCCGCCGACGGTGGCGTTCACCGCGCCCGTGACGCTGGCCGACGGGCTGACCGGCACGCTGCAGATCACCGCCGACGCGACCGACGACGTCGGAGTCACCGGTGTTGAGTTCCAGGTCGACGGCGTCAGTGTCGCGAACGTCGCGTCCTCCCCGTTCACCACCAGCGTCGACACCACGCCGTATGCATCGGGGCAGCACGTGCTGCGGGTGCGCGCCAGCGACGCGGCTGGCAACCAGTCGGCGTGGGTCGCTCGCACCGTGCGCTTCGGCGGCACGCGCGCGATGCCCAGTGGCTTCACGCGCAACACAACCTTGGTGACAGGCTTGTCGAACGCGACCGCGTTGGCACAACTGCCACCCCCCGACGGCCGTCTTTTGATCGCGCAGCAGAGCGGTACGTTGCTCGTGCGTCAGAGCAACGGTTCGGCCATCGGCACGGTTCTCACGCTGAGCGTCGACAGCGCGGGTGAACGCGGCCTACTGGGCGTAACGCCGCACCCCGACTTCGCGAGCAACGGCTTTGTTTACGTCTACTACACGACGACGGAGTCGGTGCCCTCTGCAACGGGGACCCACAATCGAGTCAGTCGCTTCACCGTCAGTGGCAACGTCGCCAGCGGCGAGGTCAAGTTGATCGAGTTGCCCGTACTGTCGGGTGCCACTAACCACAACGGCGGCGCGTTGCACTTCGGCAACGACGGCAAGCTGTACGTCGGCGTCGGCGACAACGCCAACGGCGCGCAAGCTCCGGACCTGAGCCTTCCTTTCGGGAAGATGCTGCGCTTCAACGACGACGGCACGATCCCGAACGACAACCCCTTCTGCACGACTCCGAGCACCCTGGCGTGCGCGGTGTGGGCACGCGGCCTGCGCAACCCGTTTACCTTTGCCGTGCGCGCCGGCGACGGGCGCATCCACATCGACGACGTCGGCGAGAGCACGTGGGAAGAGATCAACGTCGGCATCGCGGGTGCGAACTACGGCTGGCCATCGACAGAAGGGCCCACCAGCGCCAGCGGCATCACCGGGCCGCTGTTCGCCTACGACCACAACAGCGCACCCGACAACACGGCCGGCTTCTTCAACGGCTGCGCGATCATCGGTGGCGCGTTCTATCCGGACAATGGCCCGTTCCCACAAACCTTCCGCGGCAGCTACTTCTTCACCGACCTGTGCAACCCGGTGATCGGGCGTGTCGACCTTGCCAACGGCAATGCTGCGTATGCATTTGGCAGCGTCTCAGGCTTCGGCTCGCCGGTGGGGATGATGGTGGCCAACGACGGCGCGCTGCTGGTGCTGACGCAGACAAACGTCATCCGCTTCACGTCGCCGTAGCGTCGCCCCGGGGGTCGGCGCTCTTTGCAGCGACAATGCGCGCCGATGTCCGACCGCCCATTCGAGCTGGTGCTGATCGCCGCCGTTGCACGCAACGGCGTGATCGGGCGCGACGGTGCGCTGCCGTGGCACCTGGCCGCCGACATGCAGCACTTTCGCGAGCTGACGCGCGACTGCCCTGTGGTGATGGGCCGCCGCACGTGGGATTCGCTGTCGCCGCGCTACAAGCCGCTGCCCGGGCGCAGCAACATCGTCGTCAGCCGGCGCCCGGGCTGGACCGCTGACGGCGCACAGGCGGCGCCGTCGCTGCCGGCGGCGCTCAGGTTGGCCCAGCTTCGCCTGGGCGCCAGCAAGCGGGTGTTCGTGATCGGCGGCGCCCAGCTGTACCGCGAAGCATTGCCGCAGGCCGACGCGCTCGAACTCACCGAGGTGCAAACCGACGTCGCGGGCGACACACAATTCCCATTCTGGGATCGCGGCCGCTTCGACGAAGTGAGCCGCCTCCCGCAGCCGGCAGAAGGCGGCCTGGCTTTCGATTTCGTCACCTACCGCAAAAAGCATTGAGGAGAGTCCGCCCATGTCAGAAGCCGGTTTCCACGTCCACGGTCCGCACGACCACGAGCTCGAACACGCCGCGCAGCATGGCGACAGGGATCGCTTCTCCGGCCAGATTGCGGTGATGACGGCGGTGCTGGCCACCATCGGCGCGCTGTTTTCCTACATGGGTGGCGCGACGCAGGCCAACGCGGGCCTGTACAAGAACAACGCTGCGATCAAGAAGACCGAGGCGTCGAACCAGTGGAACTACTACCAGGCCAAGAGCAGCAAGCAAAACCTGTCGGAGCTGGCCGTGGCCATCGTGGCCGACGACAAGAAGCCGCAGTACCAGGCCGAAGTCGAGCGCTACAAGAAAGAGAAGGCCGAAATCAAGGTTGCCGCCGACCAGCTCGAGGCCGAGGCCAAAGATTGGGATGATCGCTCCGAAGCGCAGATGCACGTGCATCACCGTTGGGCCCAGGCGACCACGGCGCTGCAGATCTCCATCGCTCTGGCGGCGATCGCCCTGCTCACGCGGCGCAAGTGGCTCGAATGGGGCGTCTTTGGCGTGGCGGCGGTCGGCAGCGCGCTCGGGGGCGCCGCGCTGCTGCACATCTGACCACTCACGGTCATCCGCCCAATGGCTGCTTGCCGTGCCGCAGGCGACTGCCAGGATTGCCAGCGACAGCTCGGTGCGGCCTCATGTTAGATTGCCTAAGTGGCTAACGGGTCTTCGGCAAACGGGTCGTCCATCGTGCGCGCGAGCGCCGACACGATGAGCGCATCGCTGGCCTGCGCGCGCCAGGTGCTCGACGCGGTGCCGCTGTTGATGCGCGAGATCCGCTCCGAGATGCGGCAGTCGGCGCCGGCGGCGCTGTCGGTGCCGTCGTTCCGTGCATTGATCTTTGCGCACGCCAATGCCGGCGCCAGCGTCAGCGAGCTGGCCACACATCTGGGTGTGACACTGCCCACCGCATCGGTGGCCGTCGACAAGCTCACCGCGCGCGGGTTGATGCTCACGCCACGAGGTGGCAGCGGCCAGCGCCGGCGCACGCTGTACCTGTCGGCGCAGGGCGAGCGCGTGGTGCGACGCGCGATGGAGCACACCGTGAAGGCACTCGGGGCCCGCCTGCAGGCACTGCCCATCGGGCAGTTGGAAACGCTGCAACGCAGCCTGGCCGAGCTGTCCAACCAGATGGCCCGCAACGGTGCGCACGCTTCTTTCGAACGATCCGCTCGATCATGAACAGACGTTGGACCTTCGGGCTGGCTACCTTGGCGCTGTGCGCAGTCGCTTTTGCTGCATACCGCTGGTTGCCGGGCGGCGGCGCAGGCACTACCGTCGCCGCGGCCGATGCCTCGGCGTCCGCTGCGTCGGCGGCGCGCGCGGGCGCGCAAACGGTCAGCGTGATCGCCGCGCTGCAGCGCGACCTGCCGGTGGTCGTCGAGGCCGCAGGCACGGTGGTTTCGCTCGACACCGTCGACATCCGCGCGCAGGTGGCGGGCAGCGTGTCGGAGGTGGTGGTGCGCGAGGGCCAGTTCGTTCGCCGCGGCGACCTGCTGTTCCGCCTCGACGACCGCGCCGACCGTGCCAACCTGGAGCGTGCTCGTGCCCAGCTGCTGCGCGATCAGGCGACGCTGGCCGACCTCGATCGCCAGCTCGCGCGCGCGCAGGATCTGCGGGCGCAGAACTTCATCGCGCAAAGCGCGGTCGACTCGGTGCTGGCTCAAGTGGAGGCGCAGCGTGCGGCGGTCGCCTCCGATCAGGCGGCGATCCGCTCCAGCGAAGTGGCGCTGAGCTTCGACACCATCACCTCGCCGCTGTCGGGGCGCGCCGGCGCGGTGGTGGTGTACCGCGGCAGCCTGGTGCAACCCACCGGCACGCCGATGGTGACGGTCAGCAAGATCGACCCGATCGGGGTCAGCTTCACGTTGCCCGAGGCGCAACTGGGCGCGGTGCTGCGCGCCAGCGGCGTGCAGCCGGGCGAGGCCGCGGCACGCAATGCCGCGCCAGCAGCGGCGCAGTCTGCTGCCGCCTCGGCGGCCGGCAGCGGCAGCATCGCGGTGTCGCTGCCCAATGCCGAGCGCAGCCGCGGCAGCAATGCCAACGACGACATGATGGGTCGCATCACCTTCGTCGACAACGCCGTCGACACCACCACCGGCACCATCCGCGTCAAGGGTGAGGTGCCCAACGCAACGCACCGGCTGTGGCCCGGCCAGTACGTTACCGTGCGCATGACCCTGCGCACGATCGCGGGCGCGATCGTGATCCCGCAGAACGCGCTGATCATCCGCGGCATCGAGCGCTCGGTGTACGTGGTGAAGGCCGACGGCACGGTCGAGGCACGGCCGGTGCAGCCTCGCTACAGCGCCGGCGAGTTGGTCGCCGTCGACGGGCTCGAGCCCGGCGACAAGGTGGTGGTCGAAGGCAAACAGAATCTGCGCCCGGGGTCGGCCGTTCGAGAGACCCCCTATGTGCCTGTGCGCCGCGCGCAGGCCCCACGCGCGGGCGCCTCCGGTGCACCGGGCGCGGCGGCGAGCGGCACTGCGACCGGAGCCTCGCTATGAACTTCACCGAGGTCTTCATCCGCCGTCCGGTGATGACGGTGTTGCTCAACATCGCCATCGTGATGGCCGGCGTGGTGGCGCTGCGCGACATCCCGGTGGCGGCACTGCCGCGCTACAACACGCCCATCATCCAGGTGACCGCGTATTTGCCCGGTGCCGAGCCGGACACGATGGCCAGTTCGGTGGCGCTGCCGTTGGAAAAGCAGTTCTCCACCATCGCCGGCCTGACCACCATCAGCTCCAACAACACGCTCGGCCAGACCGCCGTGGTGCTCGAGTTCGACACCGCGCGCGACATCGACGCCGCTGCGGTCGACGTGCAGGCCGCGCTGTTCCGTGCGCAACGGACGCTGCCCGCCGAGATGACCACGCCGCCGTCGTACCGTAAGGTCAACCCGGCCGACGCACCGGTGCTGATCGTCTCGCTGCGCTCGCCCTCGATCAGCCTGTCGGAGCTCAACGACTTTGCCGAGAACCTGATCTCGCCGACGCTGTCAACGATCGACGGCGTGGCGCAGGTGCTGGTGCTGGGTCAGAAGCGTTTTGCGGTGCGCATCCGCGTGCGGCCGGAGGCGTTGACCGAGCGCAACATCACGCTTGATGAGCTGCGCGCGGCTGTCACCGCGGCCAACGCCAACACCCCGGTCGGTGTGCTCGACGGGCCACGGCAGACCCTGACCGTGCAGGCCAACCGGCAGCTGACCAACGCACGCGAGTTCGGCAACATCATCGTCGCCAACCGCGGCGATGCGCCGATCCGGCTGCGCGACGTGGCCGACGTGCAAGACAGCTACGAAACCGTGAAGACAGCGTCCACCTTCAATGGCGAGCCGTCGATCACGCTGGCCGTGCTGCGCCAGCCCGACGCCAACACCGTCAAGGTGGTCGACCGCGTCAAGGCCACGCTGCCGCGGCTGCAGGCGCAGATGCCAGCGTCGGTGAGCATCACCTCGTTCAACGATCGTTCGGCATCGATCCGCGCCGCGCTGCACGACGTCAACATCACGCTAGCGCTGACCGTCGTGCTGGTGGTGCTGGTGATCTTCCTGTTCCTGCGGCGCCTGGTGGCCACGGTGATCCCGGCGCTGTCGCTGCCGGTGTCGCTGATCGGCGCGCTGTCGCTGTTGTATCCACTGGGCTACAGCCTCGACAACATCTCCTTGCTGGGCATCACGCTGGCGGTCGGGCTGGTGGTCGATGACGCGATCGTGATGTTGGAGAACATCGTGCGCCATGTCGAGGACGGCATGGCGCCGTTCGAGGCCGCGATCAAGGGCGCACGCGAAATGGCGTTCACCATCATGTCGATCTCGATTTCGCTGGTGGCTGTGCTGATCCCGATCTTCTTCATGCCGGGCGTGATCGGGCTGCTGTTTCACGAGTTCGCGGTGGTGGTCGGGCTGTCGATCCTGGTGTCGGCCGTGGTTTCGCTGACGCTGGTGCCGATGCTGGCCAGCCGCTTCCTGCGTCATCATCAGCCGCAGGAAGAAAACGCGCTCGGCCGGCTGTTCGAGCGTGGCTTTGACGCCCTGCAGCGCGGCTACGCGAAGTCGCTCGATTGGGCGCTGGCTCACCGCTTGTTCATCGGCGGCGTGGCGATCGGCAGCGTGGTGCTCACCGGTGTCCTGTTCGTGACGATCCCTAAGGGCTTCTTCCCGGAAGAAGACATCGGACAGATCTCAGTCACCACCGAAGCCGCCGAAGACATTTCGTTCGGCGCGATGGAGGCGCTGCACAACCGCGTGGCCGACGTCATGCGCGCCGACCCGGCGGTCGAGGCACTCGGCACCGGCGTGGGCAACACCGGCTTCAGCGCCACCACCCAGAACACCGGTCGCATGTTTGTGACCCTCAAGCCGCGCAGCCAGCGCCTGCCGATGTCGCAGGTGGTCGACGGCCTGCGCCGCAAGGTGCGCGCGGTGCCCGGCATTGCGGTGTACATGCAGCCGGTGCAGAACCTGCGTCTGGGCGGCCGCGCCAGCAAGAGCCGCTACCAGTACACGCTGCAAAGCGTCAGCGCCGACGCGCTCAACGAATGGGCCAACCGGCTGCAGGAACGCATGCGAGGCGACCCGCTGTTCCGCGATGTGACCAGCGATTCGCAGCTGCGCGGCCTGCAGGCCACGCTGAATGTCGACCGTGATCGCGCCAACCTGCTGGGCGTGTCGATGAGCGACATGCGCAATGCGCTGTACACCGCGTTCGGTGAACGCCAGGTGTCGTCGATCTACAACCCGAGCAACACCTTCCTGGTGATCATGGAGGCCGCCGACAGCGACCGCCAGTTCGAGGACGCCTTCGGGCGCATCTATCTGCGCGGCAAGGCCGGCGCGCTGGTGCCGCTGTCGGCGTTTGCCTCGGTGCAGCGCACGATCGGGCCCACCGCGGTCAATCACCAGGGGCAGCTGCAGGCGATCACGATCTCGTTCAACCTTGCACCCGAGGTCGCGCTCGGCGCTGCCACGAAGAACCTCGAGGGCTACGTTCGCGAGCTGAAGATGCCGCCCACCATCGTCACCAGCTACGGTGGCGATGCCGCGGTGTTCCAGGATTCGCAGGGCGGACAGGCGATCCTGCTGATCGTGGCGATCCTGGTCATCTACCTGCTGCTCGGCGTGCTGTACGAAAGCTACATCCACCCGCTGACGATCCTGGCCGGCCTGCCGTCGGCCGCGGTGGGCGCGCTGCTGACGCTGACGCTGTTCAAGACCGACCTCACGCTGATCGCCACCATCGGCATCCTGATGCTGATCGGCATCGTCAAGAAGAACGCGATCATGATGATCGACTTCGCGCTCGATGCGCAGCGCAACCAAGGCCTGCCGCCGCACCAGGCAATCCGCCAGGCCTGCTTGCTGCGCCTGCGGCCGATCATGATGACGACGCTGGCCGCGATGATGGGCGCGCTGCCGATCGCGCTCGGGCTGGGCGCCGGTGCCGAGCTGCGCCAGCCGCTGGGCCTGGCGGTAGTGGGCGGTCTCGTGGTGTCGCAAGCGGTGACGCTGTACATCACGCCGGTGATCTACCTGGCGCTCGATCGCTGGAGCGGCTCCGGGCCGATCGTCGACGCGCCGCAGGCCGCCGCCGCACACACCTCGACGGCGCACGCGTGAGCGGCGCGGCGTGCGCGGCCGCGCAACGCGCGGGCGCTACGATGCGCGGATGAAGATCGCGACTTTCAATGTCAACGGCATCACCAGCCGCCTGCCGCGCGTGCTGGAATGGCTGGCCGAATCGCAGCCCGATGTGGCGTGCCTGCAAGAGCTCAAGACCTCCGACGCCACGTTTCCCGAGCAAGCGTTCGTCGATGCCGGCTATGGCGCGGTGTGGCATGGCCAGAAGGGCTTCAACGGCGTCGCCGTGCTCGTCAAGGGTGGCCGTCTCACCGAACTGCGGCGCGGCTTGCCGGGCGACCCCGACGACACGCACAGCCGCTACATCGAGGTGCAGGTCGGCGACGACGCCACCAACGGCCTGATCGTCAGCTCGCTGTACCTGCCCAACGGCAACCCGCAGCCGGGCCCGAAGTTCGACTACAAGCTGACCTGGTTCGAACGCCTGAACCAACACGCGCGGGCGCTGTGCGAGCGCGCGCAACCGGTGGTGCTGGCCGGCGACTACAACGTGGTGGCAACCAACGACCGCGCCGACATCTACTCGGCCAAGTCGTGGCTCAACGACGCACTGTTGCAACCCGAGACGCGCGCTGCCTATCAGCGGCTGCTGGCCCAGGGATGGATCGATGCGATTCACCATCTGCATCCCGACGAGCCGATGTACACGTTCTGGGACTACTTTCGCGACCGCTGGGAGCGCAACGCCGGGCTGCGCATCGATCACCTGCTGCTCAATCCGGCCGCAGCGTCGCGGCTGGCGCAGGCTGGTGTCGACCGCGCGGTGCGCGGGCGCGAAAAACCCAGCGACCATGCGCCAGCGTGGGTGATCTTGGAGTCGTCGTAGGGAGCCGGCCGGCGGCCCGGGGCCCCGCGCTGCGCGCATGCGGTCACGCCAACTCTGCCGGCATGCGACAAGCGTCACACCGCGTGGCAATTGAGGTTCAGTTTTAACAATTGAGCGGCCGCCGGACGCTAGGCTTCGTCCAATCGCTCCCAGCCGCCGCCACGGCGGCTCCTGAGGCAGGCCCTTGCACCATCGCCGCTAGATCCAAGCCCATGCCCGCAGCCCGACCCGCCAGCCACGGCAAGCGCACCGCCACCACCAACGGGGGCTTTCACCCGCTGCGATGGATCCGCCGCTTCTTCGGCCGACCGCTGAAACTCAAGCGCATCGGGCTGCAATGGCACGTGGTGTTCGATGTCTCGCGCATGCAGACCACGACATCGTCCAAGGGGTCTGGTCGCGGAGAAGCGCTGCGGCTCGGGCACCTGGCCCTGCAGGCGCTGCTGATCGAGCACCGCGACGCCCGCCATGTGCTGCCGCACCTGAGCCACCTGGAGCACGCGTTGGGGCGCAGCGGTTCGCGCGCATTGACCGAGCTGCCGGTGAAGGTGCTGCAGCGGGCGATGGACCAGCTCGAGACGATCCAGGACGGCATCCACGCCGAGGCGCTGCTGCCGTTGCGCCTGCGCGTGGAGGAGGCGGTGCGCCAGCGCACGCCGGTCAATCTGCGCGGCGACATCGCCAACGTCGAGGTCACCGACGCTTCGGCATCGCAGTACGAGGAGGTCGAGGACCACTTCACCAATCGCATGGCGCTGGACGAGATCTACGCCAAGGCCGGCGTGGGCGAGCCTGCAACCACCAAGTGATCGGCGCCGCGCGCGGCCTGTGAGCACGCCGCAAGCAACCCCTATTCGTCGAGCCCGAGTTCCTGGATCTTGCGGGTGATGGTGTTGCGCCCGATGCCGAGCTTTTGCGCCGCCTCGATGCGGCGCCCGCGCGTGTTCTCCAGCGCAACGTGGATCAGACGTCCCTCGAACTGCCGGGTCAGGTGGCCCCACACGTCGGGCACGCCAGCCTCGAGCAGGCGCCGCGCTTCCTGCGCGAGCTGAACCAGCCAGGCATCGACGACGGTCAGGGCCGCCGGCGGCAGCGCACCCACCACGGGCTCGGCCAGCAGCGATGGGGTGCTGCGCGGTGCCGGTGGCTCCGCCGGCGCGCGTGGCGCCAACTGCTCGGCCAGCACCTCGGGCGGCAGGTCTTTCGGTTCGATCAGCTGGGCCGGCGCCATCACCGTCAGCCAGTGGCACAGGTTTTCGAGCTGCCGCACGTTGCCCGGAAACTCGAAGCGCATCAGGCGATCCATCGCGGCGTCGCTCAGGCGCTTGGCCTCGACACCGAGATCGTGCGCGCTGCGCGTGAGAAAGGTGCGCGCCAGACCCGGGATGTCTTCGCGCCGCTCGCGCAGCGGCGGCAGGCGCAAGCGGATCACGTTGAGGCGGTGGAACAGATCTTCGCGGAACGCACCATCCTTGACCCGTTGCTCCAGATTCTGGTGCGTGGCCGCGATCACGCGCACGTTGGCCTTCAGCGGCTGGTGGCCGCCGACGCGGTAGAACTGGCCGTCGGACAACACGCGCAACAACCGCGTCTGCAGGTCGAACGGCATGTCGCCGATCTCGTCGAGGAACAGCGTGCCGCCGTCGGCCTGTTCGAAACGGCCGCGACGCATGGTCTGCGCGCCGGTGAACGCGCCGCGCTCGTGGCCGAACAGCTCGGACTCCAGCAGGTCTTTCGGAATGGCCGCCGTGTTGATGGCGATGAAGGGTCCCTTGTTGCCCTGCTCGCCGCGTGGGCTGTGGCGGTGCAACGCGCGCGCCACCAACTCCTTGCCGGTGCCCGACTCGCCGGTGATCAACACCGTCACGTTGCTCTGGCTCAGGCGCCCGATGGCCCTGAACACGTCTTGCATCGCCGGCGCCTGGCCAAGCATCTCGGGCGCCGCGGCGCCGACGTCGTCGCCCACCTGCTCGCGCAGGCTCTCGTCGACCGCGCGGCGGATCAGCTCCACCGCCTTGGGTAGATCGAACGGCTTGGGCAGGTACTCGAACGCCCCGCCCTGGAACGCCGACACTGCGCTGTCCAAGTCGGAGTACGCGGTCATCACGATCACCGGCAGGCCCGGGTGCTGCTGCTTGACCTTGTTGAGCAACTCCAGGCCCGAGCCGCCGGGCATGCGGATGTCGCTCACAAGCACCTGCGGCGCATCGGTCTCCAGCGCCGACAACACGTCGCGCGGATTGGAGAACGTGCGCACGTTGAACTGCTCGCGGGTCAATGCACGCTCGAGCACGAAGCGGATCGATTGATCGTCGTCGGCCACCCAGATCGGCTTCATCGGCGGTGCTTTTCCTGGTTGGACGCTGAACGAGACATCTAGGGCAGCGGAATCACGATCTTGAACACCGTGCGGCCGGGCACCGATTCGCAATCGATCGCTCCATGATGCTGCTGCACGAACATCTGCGCCAGCGTGAGCCCGAGCCCAGAGCCGCCTTCGCGTCCCGACACCAGCGGGAAGAAGATGCGATCGCGGATCGACTCGGGCACACCAGGCCCGTTGTCCTCGACATGCAATTCCAGTGCCAGTCTGCTGCGCTCCTTGCCGATCGTCGCCTGGCGCGCCACGCGCGTTCGCAACACGATGCGTGCGCTGCCCGCCGCAATGCGTTCGGCCAAAGCGTGCGCGGCGTTCTGCACGATGTTGAGCAGCGCCTGGATCAATTGCTCGCGGTCGCCGCGAAACTCCGGCAGCGACACATCGTAGTCGCGTACGACCGTCAGGCCGCGCGGAAATTCAGCCTGCACGACCGAGCGGACACGCTCGCACACTTCATGGATGTTGACGTCGCCCACCAGGTGGGGCCGGCGGTGCGGTGCGAGCAGGCGATCGACCAGCGCCTGCAGGCGATCGGCCTCGTGCACGATGACTTCGGTGTACTCGGTGAGCTCGGGTTCGGTCAATTCCATCGCCAGCAACTGCGCCGCGCCGCGGATGCCGCCCAGCGGGTTCTTGATCTCGTGCGCCAGGTTGCGAATCAATTCGCGATTGGCCTCGATCTGGTCGAGCGCACGCTCTTCGCGGTCTTGCCGGGTCTGCTGCTCGACCTCGAGCATCTCCACCAGCACGAGCTCCGACCCCTCAGGGCGCCGCCTGTCACCACGCGGTTCGACCTGGGTGACGATCACGTGCACCGGCAGGTCTTCAGGCGACATCGCCGCGCCGGCCACCTTCAGCGTGGCCTCCAGGCGTCCGGTGGCGATCTCGTTGCGAGCCACCGCCCGCAGCGTCTCGCGCAGCGGCGCCGGGTCGGCAAAGCGATCGAACAAGCTGGTGCGCGCCAGAGCGCGCCGCGACAAACCCACCGCCGCCTCGAAGCCGGTGTTGGCAAACAGCACCGTGCCGTCGGGCCGTGCCAGTGCCACCAGGGTGGCCAGCAGATCGAACGCCTCGTAGCGCTCGGCGGTCACTGCAACTTGGCCAGCTCGCGCTTGATGGCGGCGATGTCTTCTTCCTTGCGCGAGATCGCCGACTTCATCTCGGCCACGCGGTCGGCGTAGCGCTGGTAGTTGCGCTCGCCGCCCTGACGCTCCGGCTCGCCGTTGTTGTATTCCTTCTGCAGGTCGGCCAGCCGGGCCTCCTCGCGCTTGAGCTCGGCCTCCAGCAGCTTGCGGGCGTCGCCGTCGCGCTGCTTCTGGGCGTTGGGATCGACCTTGCCCTCGCGCGGGCCGGAGGAGGCGATCGGCGCGTTGGTGCGGGCTGCCGCCGCGGGTTTGGGCGTCTGCACGATGGTCACCGGCGCGCCTTCGATCGTCCGGCAGTTCTTTTCTTTGGCTTCCCGCTCGGTGATCTGGTCGGTGTACAGGATCGGCGGCCCCGGGCAGCGATAGACCGGGCCGCCGCTGGGAACACCCTGCGGCCATGCCGCGGGTGCTGCCACCAGCAACACCAAGGGCCACAACGAATGCTTCATGTCACCGAACTCCTGCGCCCGAATGGGCCAGCCCTGCCCCAACAACGCGGCATTGTCGCAAACCGCCGACAACCAACGACAAAGGGACGGCACCCAGGCCGTCCCTTTGACACGCTTGGCCCGCGCAGCCGGCGCCGCGCGGGGCGGACTGCAACGCCTATAGGCTGTAGTACATGTCGAACTCCACCGGATGGGTGGTCATGCGAAAACGCGTGACCTCCTGCATCTTGAGCTCGATGTAGGCGTCGATGTAGCCGTCGGTGAAGACGCCGCCCTTGGTGAGGAACGCGCGCCCCTTGTCGAGGTATTCCAACGCCTGATCGAGGCTGTTGCAGACGGTGGGGATCTTGGCGTCTTCCTCGGGCGGCAGGTGGTACAGGTCCTTGGTGGCCGCTTCGCCAGGGTGGATCTTGTTCTCCACGCCGTCCAGCCCCGCCATCAACATCGCGCTGAACGCCAGATACGGGTTGCAGGTGGGATCGGGGAAGCGCACCTCGATGCGCCGGCCCTTCGGGTTGGCCACGTACGGGATGCGCACCGACGCCGAGCGGTTGCGCGAGCTGTAGGCGAGCTTCACCGGCGCTTCGAAACCGGGCACCAGGCGCTTGTAGCTGTTGGTGCCGGGGTTGGTGATGGCGTTGAGCGCCCGCGCGTGCTTGATGATGCCGCCGATGTAGTACAGCGCAAACTCCGACAGGCCCGCATAGCCGTCGCCGGCGAACAGGTTCTTGCCGCCCTTCCACACCGACTGGTGCACGTGCATGCCGCTGCCGTTGTCGCCAACCACCGGCTTGGGCATGAAGGTGGCGGTCTTGCCATAGGCATGCGCGACATTGTGGATGATGTACTTCTGCACCATCAGCCAGTCGGCGCGCTGCACGAGGGTCGAGAACTTGGTGCCCAGTTCGTTCTGGCCCATGCCACCGACCTCGTGGTGGTGCACCTCCACCGGGATGCCCATCTGCTCGAGCAGCAGGCACATCTCGCTGCGCATGTCTTGCATGCTGTCGACCGGCGGCACCGGGAAGTAGCCGCCCTTGACCGCCGGGCGGTGCCCCTGGTTGCCGCCCTCGAACTCCGCACCTGTGCTCCACGGCGCCTCTTCGGAATCGATCTTCACGAAGCAGCCCGACATGTCGACGCTCCAGCGCACCTGGTCGAAGATGAAGAACTCGGGCTCCGGGCCGAAGAACGCCGCATCGCCGATGCCGCTGCCCTTGAGGTACGCCTCGGCGCGCTTGGCCAGCGACCGCGGGTCGCGCTCATAGGGCTTGCCGTCACCCGGCTCGAGCACGTCGCAGGTGAGAAACAGCGTGGGTTCTTCGTAGAACGGATCGATGTTGGCCGTCGCCGGGTCGGGCATCAGCAGCATGTCGGAGGCTTCGATGCCCTTCCAGCCGGCGATCGACGAGCCGTCGAACGCGTGACCGGAGATGAACTTGTCTTCGTCGAATGCCGAAACGGGCACTGAAACGTGTTGTTCCTTGCCGCGGGTGTCGGTGAAGCGGAAATCAACGAACTTGATTTCGTTTTCCTTCACCATGCTCATCACATCGGCGACGGTCTTTGCCATCAAGAAATCTCCTAGCGGAACGCGAGTGTTGGTGGTTGTGAAACGGGGTGGTCGCGAAGATCGCCTGCGGCGACCTCTCGCGAGGTCGCGTGCCGCGAAGCACGGGGCTATCTAGCAGAAACCATGCCATTGACCAGCCCATCGCAGCCTCCCCGCCGAGCCTCCTCGGTGCGGGCGTTGCGGCACGCAAGCGGTGCGAGGATAGCACCTGTGTGGTGCCTCTCCTGGGAGCCTCAGCGCACCAGTTCGGCCCCCAGCGTCGCCCCGAGCGCAACGAGGCCGGCCTTCAACGCCGTGAACGCGGCTTGCGTGGCCCGTGCTTCGCCCTTGACGCCGAGTTCGATGTGGCGACCCCATTGCGGATGGTCGACGCTCGGCAGGCTGAACACCTTGACCCCCGCAAAGCGCGCCTCGACCTGCTCCATCAGCGGCGTCAGCGTCGCCTCCATCGAGCCGGTGACAATCACCGACTGTTCGACGCGTTTGTGCGCGCCATGCAGGCTCAGGTAGCGCGTCTCGAGCAGCCACTCGATCATCGGATGCGCCATCACCGGAAAGCCCGGCACGAAGTGCACTTCGCGAACGCTAAAGCCCGGGATCTTGTTGTATGGGTTGGGGATGATCTCGGCGCCTTGCGGGAACACGCCCATGTTGAGCCGGTGCAAGTTGTCGGGGCGCTCGGGCTCGTAGGGCTGGTTCCCCTCACGGGCGACATCGCGCATGCGCTCGAGGATCAACTCCTTGGCGCGCGGGTGCAACTGCAGCGGCACGCCCAGCGCCGCGGCGGCGCCCTGGCGAGTGTGGTCGTCGGGCGTGGCGCCGATGCCGCCGCAGCAGAACACCGCGTCGCCGCCTGCGAACACGTCGCGCAGCAGCGCGGTGATGCGCTCGCGCTCGTCGCCCACGTAGCGGGCCCAGCTCAACGCCAGGCCGCGCGCCGCTAGCAGCTCGATCACCTTGGGTAGGTGCTTGTCCTGCCGTTTGCCCGAGAGGATCTCGTCGCCGACGATCACGAGGCCGAAGTTCATGGCGGCGGCAGAGCTTGCAGATAGGGATCCACGGCCGGCGGGCCGGCCGGTGCAGGCGCCATCGGCCGCGCCGCGTCGCGCATGCGCTGCAACTGCGCCAAGCAGTAGTGCACAAACCACAACGCGCTGAACGCGAACACCAGGGTGTACAGCCACACCGACAGCGGGATCAGCATCGGTGCCAGCACGATCGTGAGCGCGTTGAGCGCCCACAGCAGGGAAGGCGCCGCGCCCAGATAGCCGGCCACCACGCCGATGGCCAGCAAGGCCATGCGGTGCTCACGCATCAACTCGCGGCGCTCGCTGGCATCGGCGTGCTCGGCCAGGGCGTCGTGGCTCATCACGCGATAGGTGAGCCAACCCCAGATCAACGGCGGCAGCAGCAGAACCAGCGGCGGCACGAACCACAGCGGCACCGACAGCAGCAGCAGCACCAACGCGACCACCGTGCTGCTCAGCGAGATCCACACGCTCGACAGCACGCCCGAGCCATGGCGGCGCTCCAGCTGCGGAAATCGGCGCTCGGCCACCAGATTCACGATCGCCGGCGTCATCAGCAGGCCCACCAGCAGCACCGACACCACCACCACGACCGGCAGCGACAGCATCACCACGATCGCCGGCGCGAGCACGGAGCGCACGCCGCCACCAGCCCAGTGCTCGATCCACTGCACGATGGCACCGACCACGGGCCACCCTTGCAAACCGGACTGCACCACAGCGATCGCAACATCCCAGTACAGCCAATAGGCGATGCCGGACAACGCGGCGCCGATCAACAACGGCAGTATCGAAAGCCCGATCACGCGCGGGTGCAGGCAGTACGCCGCCGCACGCCAGAACGCGTCGAGCAAATCCCTCATCTCAGGTTGCCTGTGTGCCCCAGCGAGTAACGTCCCGGCTGCGGCCATACGGTGAGGCCGTGCGGCTCGGCACCCACCTTGATCTGCTGCACGTCGCCGTTGCTGGTGTCGAAGCGATACACCACGTCGTCGTAGCGCGCCGCCAGCCACAGCCACCTGCCGTCGGCGCTGACGTTGCCCATGTCGGGGCTGCCGCCCCCGGGCACCGCCCAGCGTGCGACCACGCGATCGGTGGCGAAGTCGATCACCGCGACGCCACCGTTGCCCAGCCGCGGGCCGTGGATCCTGTGCGAGCCCCGGTTGGCCACGTAGAGGTAGCGGCCATCGCGGCTCGGGTACAGCCCATGCGCGCCCAGGCCGGTGGCGATGAAGCCGACTTGCTTGAACGAATCGCCCTCGATGATGTGCACGCCGTCGGCATGCATGTCGGCGATGTAGAAGCGCTTGCCGTCCGGCGAGGCACGGATGTCCTGCGGCATGCCGTGCGTCACGCTGCAGACCTCGGACCCGCCCGGTTCCCACACCTGGCCAGGCTGGGTGCGCGGACCCGCCACCTCCTTGAAGCGCGTGGCTGGCATCTGCAGTCTCAAGTAGCCGAGCACCTTGCGCCCGACCAGATCGATCTTCACCAACGTGCCAGAGAACTCGCACGTGAAGATCACGAAGCGGCCGTCGATCGAGAAGTCGGCGTGGTTGACTCCGGGGCAGCCGGGCACGTCGATCGAGTACTGCAACGCCATCGTCTTCGGATCGCGGAAATCCAGCCGCTTGCGCGCCTCGGCCACCACGATGGCCGACTTGCCATCGGGTGACGCATACATGTTGTACGGGTCGTCCACTGGGATTGCTTTGCCCGGCTTGCCGGTGCGCGGATCGATCGGCGTCAGGCTGCCGTCGGTGGTGCCTTCGGCATTGTTGGTGACCCATAGCGTGCGCAGGTCCCAAGACGGCACGATGTGCTGCGGCCCGTCGCCGACCTTGAATCGGTCGACCACCTTCATCTCCTGCGGATCGATCACGTAGACGTCGTCCGAGCGCAGGTTTGGCACATAGATCCGCTCGAGGTCGCCCTGCACGACGGCACTGAACTTGCCGGCACTGGTTTCGCTATACAGGTTGCGCGCATTGACCACCGGCGGCATGCCTGGCACCGTGCTGACGGGCGGGCCTGCGCCGGTGGGCGCAGCCGTGTTCGTCGCGGCAGTGGCTGGGGCGCTGGCCGCCTGGGCTTGCGCGCGCGGCGAGGCCAGCCACACCACGACGGCGAGCAAGGCGCCCGCCGCGAGAGTTGCCGTCGCCAGCATGCCCGGTTTGTTCACGGTCGTTCCCTGTTTCATGATGCGCTTCAAATCAAGGCTTGGTGCCTGTGCCCGCGGTGCGGGCGCGGATCGCTGCCACCGAAGCAGCCACGATGTGTTCGATGCCTTCGCGGCCGAGTTGCGCGCTGGCGCGCCGCGGGTCGCCGCTGACGCCATCGATTGGCCGCAACGCCTGCGGGCGCACCAGTGACGCGTCGGCAGCCCAGGCCAGTGCGGTGTCCGACAGGCCAGCATGGCGCCCGATCTCCTGCTGGGTGTAGCCCCGTGCAGCCAGCATGCCGTCGAAAGCCTGCGCCGCATCGTAGTACTCGTTGAGCGCAATCGCCGACGACGAGCCGCCCCACTGGCGGTTGAGCTTATCGGCCACGCGTTGCAGGCTGGCCTGGTAGCCGCCGTGATCACCGAGCAGGACGACGTGGCGAAAGCCGTGATGGTGAAAGCTGCGCGCCGCACCCTCGAGCACCGCCTCGAACGCCGCTGTCGGCACCGACACCGTGCCGCTGTAGCGCATGTGCTGCGTCGGTGGATCGACGTTGCCTTCGGGCACATAGGCCACCACCGGCGCCACCAGGGCGTTGCCCAGTTGCTCGGCAATGCGTGCGGCCAGCACACGCACGCGCACGTTGTGTTTGCCCAGTGTCAGGTGCGCGCCGTTCTGCTCGATGCCGCCGATCGGCAGCAGCACAGTGGTGGTGCCTTGCGCGATCAACTCGCGCAATTCCACCGACGTGAGGTCGTCCAGCCACAGGCTGGCGCCAAGGGCCCGCGTCGAACCCGCTGCAGCGACGCAGGCGATGAACGCAGCGACGAGCGCGCGCCGCTCAATCATCATCGCCGCCGAGAATGCCTCCCAGCAAGCCCCCAGCGCCGAAGCCCGGCAGCAGCGACCCTTCTTCGCGGCCACCACCGCGCTGCGGCGCCGCCGCAAACACGCGGCTGGCCAGGCGCGAGAACGGCAGGCTTTGCAGCCAGATCATGCCCGGCCCGGTCATCTTGGCGAGGAACAGGCCCTCGCCGCCGAACAACGCCGTTTTCACCTTGCCGACATACTGGATCTCGAAGCTCACGCTGGGCATGTAGGCAACCACGCAGCCGGTGTCGACGAGCAGCGACTGGCCGCTGGCGAGCTCGCGCTTGACCACCGTGCCGCAGGCGTGCACGAAGGCCAGGCCATCACCGTCGAGCCTTTGCATGATGAAGCCTTCGCCGCCGAAGAACCCGACGCCGAGCTTCTGCTGGAACGCGATGCCCAGCGACACGCCCCGCGCCGCGCACAGGAATGCATCCTTCTGGCACAGCAGCGTGCCGCCCAGCTGGCGCAGTTGCATCGGCACGATCTTCCCGGGGTATGGCGCGCCGAATGCAACGCGCTGCTTGCCGCTGACCTGGTTGGTGTAGATCGTGGTAAACAGCGACTCGCCGGTCAGCAGCCGCTTGCCGGCACCCAGCAGCTTGCCGAACAGGCCGCCCTGGTTGCCCCCGGAGCCGTCGCCAAACACCGCGTCCATCGAGATGCCCGGGTCCATAAAGAACATGCTGCCCGCCTCGCCGATGGCCGCCTCGCCAGGATCGAGCTCGACCTCGACGAACTGCATCTCCGAGCCCTTGATCTCGTAGTCCACCACGTCCATCGCCATACGCGCACCCGCCGCCGTTATTGCCGAACCGGCGCGATGGTAGCGAACTTCGAATGGCGCACCGGCGTGCGCGTGGTGTTCATGCCGCGACCCGGCACGCCATCAGGCGGCTTGGCGGCGAGGGCTTCAGCGCAGCGGCATCGAACCCGGATCGGCCAGCACGCAGGCCAGCACCAGCATCGCCAGCGACGCAAGCGCAGCGATCAGCAGCAGCCAATGCGCGTGCAAGCGCGGTGGTGCGGGGCGATAGCGCAGGTTCCAGGTATTCATCGACTGCGGCTCGTTGCTGCGGCCCGAAGCGAGCCATGCGCGCAACGATAGGCCGCGCACGCGCGCCGCGCATCCCACTCAGGGGGGATGAACCAACAACGCCCTTTACGCAACCGCTTGCGTGGGTCTCAGCTGCGCTGAAGGAGTCGCGGCAGCGCTTGCGCCGCGGTGGCGTGCAGCACCACGTGGGCCTGATCGTCGATCTCGCTGGCGTGCGGATTGACGATGACCACGAAGGCGCCGGCCCGCCGCGCCATCGCGGCCAGGCCTGCTGCCGGCCACACCGCACCCGAGGTGCCGACGATCAGCGCCAGGCGGCAGCCGGCGGCCGCACGCTCGGCAGCCTGCAGCGCCGCCGGCGGCACCATCTCGCCGAACCACACGACAGCGGGGCGCAACAGGTTGCCGCAGTCGGCGCAACGCGGTGGGCGGCCCGGCTGCGCATGACTCGGGTCGCAGGCGGGCTGGCGCCCGCACGGCTCGAGCCAGTGGTCGGCCGTGATGTCGCCGTGCAGCCGAATGGTGTCGCGGTTGCCGGCACGCTGGTGTAGGTCATCGACGTTCTGGCTCACCAGCGTCAGCACGCCGGGCCGCCGCCGCGCGAAATCGCCAAGCGCCATGTGGCCCGCGTTGGGTTGCGCCGCGCGCACGCCCTCGCGCCGCTCGGCGTACCAGGCCCACACACGCGCCGGGTCGGCACGAAAGCCCTCCTCGCTGGCCAGTTGTGCCGGGTCGAAGCGCGACCACAAGCCAGTGAGCGCATCGCGGAACGTCGCGATGCCGCTTTCGGCACTCATGCCGGCACCGGTGAGCACGAACAACGATTGCGCCGCCTCGATGCGCGCACGCACCGCGGCCATCGACTCTTCATGCATCGCGCTGCCGCCTGGCCTCGAACAGACACACCCCGGCGGCGACCGACACGTTCAGGCTCTCGACCGCGCCGTGCATCGGAATGCGCACCAGGGCATCACAACTCGTGCGCGTGAGATGGCGCAAGCCCTTGCCCTCGGCACCGAGCACCAGCGCCAGCGGGCCGCGCAGGTCGGCCTGGTGGATCGTCTGCGGCGCGTCGTCGGCCGCGCCCACCACGCGAACCTGCTGCGCCTTCAATTCGGCGATGCAACGCGCCAGGTTGGTCACCATCAGGTAGGGCACCGTCTCGGCGGCGCCACTGGCCACCTTGGACACCGTGGCGTTGATGGCCACCGCATGGTCCTTGGGTGCGACCACTGCGTGGGCGCCGGCGCCGTCGGCCACGCGCAGGCAGGCGCCCAGGTTGTGCGGATCGGTCACGCCGTCGAGCAACAGCAGCAGCGGTGCGCCGCTGACATCTTCGAGCACCTCGGCCAGCGTGCGCGGCTGGAACAGCGCGTCGACACGCGCCACCACGCCCTGATGCCGATGGCTGCCGCACAGGCGCTGCAGATTCTCGTCGTCGCTGTCGATCAGGCGCACGCCGGCTTCCTGCGCGCGCGCGACGAACTGGCGCATGCGCGCATCGCGGCGCGTCGGGTCGACGTGGACCTCGCGCACCGACTCGGGCGCCGTCTTCAGGCGCACCGTGACCGCGTGGAACCCGAACAGCACCTGACGCGCAGCCATGCACCGATCGTAGCGTGCCGCTGCGGCACGCTCGCTCGGGTCTGCAGCTCGCGGCGGCACTGGCATGCGCCAGTCCCGCGCAGGTTGGCCGGCACGCAGAGGTGCCGGCCAACGTCCGGCTCAGGCCCGCACGCTGATCAGGCTGCCGGGTTGGGTGGCTTCGCCGGCGCGGTCGTCATCGACGTGCAGCTCGCGCGCCAGAGCCTGCAGGAAGGCACCGAGCTGCGCCTGCATGGCTTCGCGCGTCGCGCCACCGCGGTGGCCCGCCGCGTGCTGCAACTCGGCGAACGCGACCAGTAGCAGCTCTTCGTTGCGCGCGCGCCGCTGTGCGGCCTCTTCGGCTCGGGCCGGCACCGGCTGCGGCACAGCTTCGACGTCACCGGTGGCCTGATTCAACGCGCGTGCGAACACGATCAGAGCCCGCTCGACGATGCTGTCCTGGGCTGCGGTAGCCATCTGCGGCACCTGCAGTGCGCGCAGCAGTGCGCGCAGCAACGGCGAGCGGCGCACGCTGTCGCAGTCGTGGTCGGCTTGCGGGCGGCCCCCGTCAGCGCGCTCGCTGTCGCGGCGGTCGTGCGGGTCGCG
>JBIODO010000017.1:0-21448 GCA_044445225.1 Burkholderiales bacterium | reverse complement strand
GCTGTCGAGGTCGCTGAACTCGGGCAGGCTCCACAGGCCCGCCCACACGCCGCGCTCGGGCCTGCGCACGAGCAGCACCTCGCCGCGATGGCGCAACCACAACAACGTGTTGCTGCGTTCGCCACGCCGCAGGCGGCGCGACTTCAACGGCAGCTCGGCGGTACGGCCGCTGCGTCGTGCCACGCAGGTGGCGGCGAGCGGACAGGCGTCGCAGCGCGGCTGGCGCTGCAGGCACACCATGGCGCCCAGGTCCATCAGCCCCTGCGTGTAGTGCGCCATGTTCGCCGCGGCGGGCAACAGCGACTGCGCATAGGCCCACAGCTCGCGCTGCGCCGCCGAAGAGGCAAGATCGGACGCAAAGCCGACGTGGCGGGCCAGCACCCGCTTGACGTTGCCGTCGAGGATGGCCGCACGCTCGTCGAAGCAAAACGCCGCGATCGCCGACGCGGTGGAGCGCCCGATGCCGGGCAGTTGCGCCAGCTCGGCGCTGGTGCGTGGAAACGAGCCGCCGTGTTCGCTGACGACGGCCCGCGCGCAGCGATGCAGGTGGCGCGCGCGGCTGTAGTAGCCCAGGCCGCTCCACAACGCGAGCACGTCGTCGAGCGACGCCGCCGCCAGCGTGGCCACGTCGGGGTAGCGCTGAATGAAGCGCTCGTAGTAGGCCAGCGCAGTGCTCACCTGCGTTTGCTGCAGCATCACCTCGGACAGCCACACGCGATAGGGATCGCGCACGCCCTGCCACGGCAGCCCGCGCCGACCCGATCGACGGTGCCAATTCACCACGCGCGCGGCCACCGAGGCGGCGCGCGGTGCGGCGCGGGTCACTGTGGTGCTGCGCTTCGAAAGCCCGACGCCTGCGCGTCAGGCGGTGCCGCCCGCGGCCTCGGCCGGGGTGTCGTGCAACGCCGGCTTGGCGCGCACCAGCGACAGGTGCGGGGCACGCTCGGCCGACTCGTGCAGCGACGGCGGCGCAGCGGCCAGCTGGCGCAGCTCGTCGGCCAGCGCATCGACCTTGAGCAGCCACTGGCTCAATCGCTCGTCTTGCGCCTGCACCTCGGTGATGCGACGCTCCAAGTCGCCAGCCGCACCTTGGATGCGCTCGAGCGCCTCGCGGCGGCGCTTGAAGCCGCGGCGGCGGTCGCGCAATTGCGATTCCATCTGCGCCGCGGTGGAGCGGCTCCACATCTCGATGTCGCCGGCGGCGTTTTCGAACACCACGCGCAGCTTGGACACCAGCATGCGCAGGAAGTGGTCGAGGAAACCGGGCTCCGACAGTCGCCACGCGTTGGCGGCGCCGAGGTAGCGCGTGTAGCTCGACTCGATCAGCGCCAGCTCGCGCTCGTAGCGATCCATGGTGGGCAACTGCGCCACCGCCAGCGCAAAGCCGTATTCGGCGTTGAGCTGCTTGAACGTGCCGGTTAGCATCTGCTCGATCTCGCCGACCTTCTGCGTGGCCTGCGCCATCATCGCGCGCAGCCGCTCGCACAAGCCGACGAAGGCTTTGCGCGAGCCGAGCTTGAACCAGCTGGCGTCGCTGCTCTTGCGCATCTGGCCGACCTCGTCGCGCACGCGGTCGCTCGACAGCAGCTGCATCACCTGCTTGAGCTGGCGCGCGTGCACCGCTTTCAGGGCCGACAGCCGCACCGTGCAGCGCTCGAACTCGGCCGAATCGGCCTGCGCGCGTTCGAGCATCAGCTTGACCTTGCTGCCGCTCTTGCCGCGCAGGCTGCGCAACTCGAGCAGTTGTTCGGTCTGCTGGCGCCGCTGGTCGCCCAGGCGCCGCGCCGCCTGCTGGCGCAGGGCCTCCATGCCGTCGACCGCGATGCGGCCGATCACCGCACTGCGCTGCGGCATCAGCTGCGCCGACAGCGCTTCTTCCAGCGCGGGCAGGCGGCTGATCTGCAACGCCGCATCGTTGCCCGCCACGCGCGCCGCCAGCGCATCACGCGCCGACAGCGGGAACACGCGAGCGCGCGGCACCGACAGGGTCTGCGCCACCACGTCGCACTGATGCATCACCTGTTGTTCGACTTCCTCGCGTGAACTCAACGGATCGGCCAGCGTGTCGATCTTGTTGAGCACCACGAAGCGCTCCAGCGCGCGACCGTCGAGGTGCTCGCGCCAGATTTCGAGGTCGGATTTGGTGACCCCGGTGTCGGCACCGAGGATGAACACCGTGGCATGCGCCGACGGCAGCAGGCCGAGCGTCAGCTCGGGCTCGGCACCGATCGCGTTGAGGCCTGGCGTGTCGATCACCACCAACCCGCGCTTGAGCAGCGGGTGCGGGTAGTTGATCAGCGCATGGCGCCAGGCGGGCACTTCGACCGTGCCGTCGGGCGATTGGGGCGGATTGTCCTGCGGGTGCTCGTCGTTCCAGAAGCCGAGCTGCTTGGCTTCGTCGAGCGACACCTGGATCGTGCGCTTGACCTCGGCCAGCGCCTCGGCCAGCTGGGCCGGCTCGAGCACCGGCAGCTCGATGCGGCGCCACAACTCGGGCCGCTCGCGCAGGTCGGCGAGCGACACCGCCTTCAGGCGGGTGTCGATCGGCAGCAGCGACACGCCTGGCGCGAGCTCGGCGTTCCACGACAGCTCCACCGGGCACATCGTCGTGCGCCCGGGCGTGGCCGGCAGCACGCGGCGGCCCGCGTCGGCAAAGAAGATCGCATTGATCAGCTCGGACTTGCCGCGCGAGAACTCGGCCACGAAGGCCAACACCAGCCTGTCGCTCGCCAGGCGCTGCCGCAAGGCGTCGATCTGCGCGGTGGCCGAGGCGTCGCGCAGTTCGTGGTCGGCCAGAAAGGCCGAGAACTGCTCGACGGCGCGATCCAGCGTGCGGCGCCAGTCGGCGAGGGCGTCCAGGCGGCGCGCAAGTGTGGAGGTCATGAACCGGTCATTTTGGGGAGCCGGACGATCCTAGCGCAGGCGCCGACGTCCAACCGCCATGCGATACAACTGCTGACAGGGCCTGCGGCCGGGTCGCCACATAGTGCGCAAGCATGCGCGCACGGGCGCCTGCCGCGTGGTGCCACTACCGCGTCTGGCAGTGCGGACAAAAGAACGTCGATCGCTGCGCCTGCATCACGCGGCGCACCCGGACACCGCACTGCACGCAGGGTTGATTTTCGCGGCCATAGACACGCGCGTTGAGCTGAAACTCGCCGGCGCTGCCGTGGGCATCGCGAAAGTCGCGCAACGTCGAGCCGCCCAATTCAACCGCCTGCGACAGCACCTCGCGCAGGGCGATGAGCAGGCGCTCGCAGCGCGTGAGCGACAGGCGATGGCAGCGTGTTCGCGGGTCGATGCCGGCGCGGAACAGCGCCTCGCACGCGTAGATATTGCCCGCGCCAACGACGATGTCGCCGGCCAGCAATGCGGCCTTGATCGAGCAGCGCCGTCGCTTGCAGCCGGCGTGCAGCGCCTGGGCGGTGAAGCGCGGATCGAAGGGCTCGGCACCGAGGCCAGCGAGCAGCCGGCGCGCAGGATCGGCGTCGATCGCATCGGACCACAACACCGCGCCGAAACGGCGCGGATCGGTCAATCGCAGCGTGCCAGCACTGCTGACCAGTTCGAAGTGATCGTGGCGGCCGCGCGGCGGCGGCGCCCGCTCGTGCAGCATCAGCGAGCCCGACATGCCCAGGTGCCACAGCAGACCGCCGTTGCGCGTGCGCCCGACCAGCGGCATCCAGATGTACTTGCCGCGACGAGAGAGCTCGCCAATCTCCAGATCGTGAAGCGCACGCGCCGCCACGCCCAGCGGCCAGCGCAACGGTGAACCGACGTGCACCTTTTGCACCCGTGCCCCGCGCAAACGCTCGGACAAGCCGATTCGCGTGACCTCCACCTCGGGCAACTCGGGCATGAATCCATTATCGACCCCGTCACTGGATGGGCGGCCTAGAATGCCCGATGACTTGGGGAGTTGTTTGTGCTGGCTCACGGTAATCGCGCGCGCAGTTGGACGCTTGGTGGGCTGTGCATGGCATTGGCGTGGGCCTGCCTGCCCGCGGCGGCGCAGTTGCCGCAGCAGGACGCAGTTGCCGCATCCGCGCCGGCCAAGACCGAACCCGACAATTCATCGCTCGACGCGCCGCTGTTCTATCAGTTGCTGATCGGCGAGATCGAACTCAGCGCCGGACACCCTGGTTCGGCCTACGAGGTGGTGTTCGATGCCGCGAAACGAACACGCGACGAGTCGCTGTTCCGGCGCGCGGTCGAGATCGCGCTGCAGAGCCGCGCCGGCGAGCAGGCGCTCGACGCCACGCGAGCCTGGCGCCAGGCGGCACCCGACAGCATCGACGCACGGCGCTATCAGCTGCAGATCCTGATCGCGCTGAATCGACCGGAAGAAGCCGGCGAGCCCTTCGGCAGCTGGCTGGCGCAAACGCCGCCCGAGCAGCGCTCGGCGTTGATTGCCGCCTCGCCGCGACTGCTGCAGCGGGTGGCCGATCGCAAACAGGCCGCCGCGCTGTTGGAGCAATGGCTGGCACCCTATCGGGATGTGGCGGCCACGCGCACGGCCGTGCGCGTGGCGATGGGCCGCATGTGGCTGGCCGCCAGCGAGTCCACCAAGGCGCTGCAACTTGCGCAGCAAGCTGCGGCGGACGATGCCGCGGCGCCTGGGCCGATGCTGTTGGCGATCGAGCTGATGCCGATCCAGCCCGATGCCGAGGCGATGGTCGTGCGGTATGTGTCGCAGCCTCAGGCGGACATCGGGGTGCGCCTGTCATACGTCACCGCGCTGACACGATCGCAGCGTTATGCCGAGGCGGCGCAGCAGCTCGACCGCCTGACGCAGGCCGAGCCCAATCTGGCCGCGCCGTGGCTCACGCTGGGCGCATTGCGCTTGGACATGAAGCAGCCGCGCGAGGCCGAGGCAGCGCTGAAGCGCTATGTCGAGCTGGTGCAAAAACAGCCGGCAGCACCGTCCGACAATTCCGATGCCGCCGACGCCGATGCCGCCGACGCCACTGGCGAAGCCGGCGACGATCGCCGGTTGACGCAGGCCTGGCTGCTGCTGGCGCAGATCGCTGAGCAGCGTGGCGACCTGAAGGCCGCCGAGGCGTGGCTGGCCAAGATCGACGACCCCAAGAGCGCGCTCGATGTGCAAAGCCGGCGTGCATCGCTGCTGGCACGCCAAGGCCAGATGGCGCAAGCGCGCGAGCTGATCCGACGCATGCCCGAGCGCAACGATGAAGAGGCACGCAACAAGGTGCTGGCCGAGGTGCAGCTGCTGCGCGAGTTCAAGCGCTGGCGTGAGGCCGTCGACGTGATGGCCGCCGCGAACAAGCGTTTCCCCGACGATGCCGACCTGCTGTACGAGCAGGCGATGCTCGAGGACAAGCTCGACCACTACGCCGAGATGGAGCGGCTGCTGCAGCGCGTGATCGCGCTCAAGCCGGACAACCCGCACGCGCACAACGCACTGGGCTATTCGCTGGCCGATCGCAGCGTGCGCCTGCCGGAAGCCAAAACGCTGATCCAGAGGGCCATGACTCTTGCGCCAGGCGATCCGTTCATCGTCGACAGCATGGGCTGGGTCGAGTTCCGCATGGGCAACCGCGACGAGGCGTTGCGCTGGCTGCGCCAGGCCTATTCGTCGCGCCCCGATACCGAAATCGCCGCCCACCTGGGCGAGGTGTTGTGGGCCGCGGGCAAGCGCGACGAAGCGCGCCGCGTCTGGCAAGACGCGCGCGGCCGCGACGCCGCCAACGAGGTGCTCAAGGAGACGCTGGCGCGTCTCAAAGTCAGTCTGTGAGCGGAGCGCGGCGGTTGCGAAGCCGCTCGCTCCAGTCGGTAAAGATTGGCGGGCGCCAAGGTGGTTTCGCCAAGTGGCTGGCGCTGGGTGCAGTCGCTGCGCTGCTCGGCCTGCTATCGGCCTGTGCCAGTCTGACGCCGCCGCGCGCACCGGGCGCTCAGGTGCTCAGCGGACGGCTCAGCGTTCGCGTCGACGCCGAGCCGGTGCGCGCACTGAGCGCGGCCTTCGAATTGAGCGGCGACGCCCGCGCCGGCACGCTGGTGCTCTCCTCGCCGCTCGGGGCCACGCTGGCGCAGGCGCGCTGGGTGCCCGGTGAAGCGGTGCTCGAGACACCCGGCTCGCGGGCGCGCTACCCCGATCTCGATACGCTCGCCGAGCATGCACTTGGTGAGCGGGTGCCACTGGCCGCGCTGTTCGATTGGCTGCGCGGCCGGCCCTCGGCCGACGTGCCCAGCGAAATCCTGCCCGCCGGCGAACCCGGCTTCACGCAGATGGGGTGGCGTGTCGGGCTGGCGCGCTATTCCGAAGGCTGGGTCGAGGCCAAGCGCGACGCACCGCCTGCCGTGACGGTGCGCGCGCGACTCGACCCCACCGGGGCCGCACCATGAAGGCGCTGTACGACCTGTCTGCACCGGCCAAGGTGAACTTGTTCCTGCACGTGGTCGGGCGCCGTGCCGACGGCTACCACTTGCTGCAATCGGTGTTCGCGTTGATCGACTGGGCCGACACGCTGCACATCGAGCGCCGCAACGATGCGACTTTGCGGCGGCACGATCTGGCCGCGCCTTTGCCCGACGATGACCTGTGCCTGCAGGCAGCGCGCGCGTTGCAGCACGCCAGCGGCACCCCGCTTGGCGCGGACATCCATATCCACAAGCGGGTGCCGACGGGGGCCGGCTTGGGCGGTGGCAGCTCCGACGCGGCGACCACGCTGCTGGCGCTCAACCAGCTGTGGAATCTTCACTGGCCGCTCGACCGTCTGAGCGCCGTGGCGCTGACGCTGGGCGCCGACGTGCCGTTTTTCGTGCACGGCCGCAACGCCTTCGTGCAGGGCGTCGGCGAGCACGTGATGCCGATCGAACTGCCGCACCTGTGGCTGGCCGTGGTCAAGCCGAGCGCGGCGCTGGCCACGTCGGCGGTCTTCGCCAGCCCAGCGCTCAAGCGCGCCACCCCCACTGTTATACTCGCCGACTTTCTTGCAGACACCCAGCTGAGCGACTGCGCCAAGGAGGGATTCGGGCGCAACGACCTGCAAGCGGTTGCACAACTGCAATGCGCCGAGGTGGGCCAAGCGGCCCAGTGGTTGCAGGCGCGTTTCGGCAACAGCCGCATGTCGGGGTCAGGCAGTGCAGTGTTCGCAAGAGCTGGCACGGGCGACCGACCCCTGGCGACTTGGGGCAGCGATGATCTGCCGCCGCAATGGGTGGGCCGCATGTGCCGCAGTCTGGCCGCGCATCCGTTGCTGCACTGGTCTGGCTGAGTCGATTTTTCGAGGCGCGGGTGTAGCAACCGGCGCCTGTGTAGGGGAGTCGCCAAGTTGGTTAAGGCATCGGATTTTGATTCCGACATTCGAGGGTTCGAGTCCTTCCTCCCCTGCCAAACATCTCGCTGACCCCGCAGCTCACGAGGCCCGCGCCGTGCTCTTCAACACCGTGCTCTTCACCGGCAACGCCAATCCGGCGCTGGCGCACGAGATCGCCCAGACGTTGGGCGTCGAGCTCGGCAAGGCGAAGGTGAGCCGGTTCTCCGACGGCGAGGTCGACGTCGAGATCCAGCAAAACGTGCGCGCGCGCGACGTCTTCGTGGTGCAGCCCACCTGCGCGCCGACCAATGAATTCCTGATGGAACTGCTGATCATGGTCGATGCGTTCAAGCGCGCCAGCGCGCGCCGCATCACCGCCGTGATCCCGTACTTCGGCTATGCGCGGCAGGATCGCCGCCCACGCTCCACGCGCGTGCCGATCAGCGCCAAGGTGGTGGCCAACCTGCTCGAGACGGTGGGTGTCGAGCGGCTGCTGACGATGGATCTGCACGCCGACCAGATCCAGGGCTTCTTCGACATCCCGGTGGACAACATCTACGCCTCGCCGGTGCTGCTGTCCGACGTCAAGAGCAAGGCCTACCCGAACCTGGTGGTGGTGTCGCCCGACGTCGGCGGCGTGGTACGCGCGCGGGCGCTTGCCAAGCAGCTGGGCAGCGACCTGGCGATCATCGACAAGCGGCGCGCCGCGGCCAACGTGTCGGAAGTGATGCACGTGATCGGCGACATCGAGGGCCGCAACTGCGTGATCATGGACGACATGATCGATACCGCTGGCACGCTGGTGAAGGCGGCCGAGGTGCTGAAGGAGCGCGGCGCCAATCGCGTGTTCGCCTATTGCACGCACCCGGTGTTCTCGGGCCCGGCGATCGAGCGCATCGCCGCCAGCCAGCTCGACGAGGTGGTGATCACCAACACGATCGCCTTGAACAAGGCCGCCCAGGGGTGCAAGAAGATTCGGCAGTTGTCGGTGGCGTTCTTGTTTGCCGAGACGATCCGGCGCATTTCGGACGGCGAGTCGGTGACGTCGCTGTTCGCGGAGCAAAACAGTAATTTCTAGAGGAAGAAGCGGGTTCGCTCACGCGAACCCTTTCTGGTTGAGGACTCGGTCGAGTCCTTTGTTCGAGTCACCTGGTCGCGGGTGCTCATTCACTTGGAGTGAAACATGAAGTTCGTCGCTTTCGAGCGCACACAGCAGGGGACCGGAGCGAGCCGCCGCCTGCGCAATTCCGGCAAGGTGCCTGGCATTGTCTATGGCGCGGGTGAGCCCCGCACGATCGAGGTCGATCACAACGCGCTGTTCCATGCGTTGAAGAAGGAGGCCTTCCATTCGTCGATCCTCGAAATGGAGCTGGCCGGCAACACGCAGAAGGTGCTGCTGCGCGACTTCCAAATGCATCCGTGGAAGCAGCAGGTGCTGCACATCGACTTCCAGCGCATCGACCCGACCACCAAGCTGCGCATCAAAGTGCCGCTGCACTACAGCGGTGAAGAGAATGCGCCCGCGGTCAAGACCGACAAGTGCCTGATCAGCCACGTCGCCAACGACGTCGAGATCGAGTGCCTGGCCACGCAGCTGCCCGAGTTCATTGCTGTGGATTTGAGCGCGCTGGTCAAAGGCCAGTCGCTGCACGTGTCTGACATCGTGGCGCCCACCGGCGTGCGCGTCGTGCGCCACGGCACGCTCAACCCGGTGATCGTGGCCGTCACGCTGCCGAAGATCGAGGAAGAAGAAGCACCGGCCGCCGACGTGGCAGCCGCTGTGCCCGGTGCCGCACCTGCGGCCGCTGGCGCAGCAGCGCCTGTGGCTGCCGCTGCGGGGGCTGCGGCCGCCGCACCTGCTGCGGCCAAGGGCAAGGCTCCTGCGACCGCCAAGGACGACAAGAAGAAGAAGTGATTGCACGGTTGCGCTGAAGCGCGCATCCCCCACCAGCGGCCCCCCAACGGGGGCCGCTTTGTCTTGGGTCGACCTCGATAATCGCGGCCATGATTCGATTGATCGTTGGCCTGGGCAACCCGGGTACCGAGTACGAGCGAACCCGCCACAACGTGGGTTTCTGGTGGGTCGACGGCGCGGCCCGCAAACTCGGCGCCTCGTTGAGGGGCGACCGCAGCTACCACGGATTGCTGGCGCGGGTGAACCGCCGCGAAGGACCGCTGTACCTGCTCGAGCCGCAGACCTACATGAACCTGTCGGGCAAGTCGGTCGGCGCGCTGGCGCGCTTCTTCAAGATCGCGCCGGCCGAGATGCTGGTGGTGCACGACGAGATCGATTTGGCCGTGGGCCAGATGAAGCTCAAGCTCGGCGGCGGCGTGGCCGGCCACAACGGCCACAAAGACATCCAGGCCCACCTCGGAAGCGCCGACTTCTGGCGCCTGCGCATCGGCGTGGGCCACCCGGGCAACAGGGACGAGGTGGCCGATTGGGTGCTGTGCAAACCCTCGGCCGAGCAGCGCCAGGCAATTGAGTCGTGCGTCGAGCGATCGCTCGACGCCCTGGATTTGTTGATCGATGGACCGATGGAGCGCGCAATGATGAAGATCCATGCCAAGCCGAAGGCCGCGCCCGCGGCACCCAAGCCATGAGCCGCCTCATGGGGTTCGCCGTGGTCCTGGCGCTGGGTGCGCTCGCGCAGGCCGCGGCCGCACAGGACCGTGTCTACCGCTGTGGCGCCGAGGGGCACAGCTATTCGCAGCAGCCGTGCGCGAACGGCGCGTCCGTCGAGGTCGCCGACGCGCGCAGCGCCGCACAGGTGACGCAGGCCCAGCAAGTCGCTCAACGTGACGCGCAGTTGGCCGAGGCGTTGGTTCGGCAGCGGCAAGAGGCCGAATCGGCAGCCCTGCGGCAAGGCCCGGCAATGATCGGCGCCCGTGTCGCCCACGACGCCACCGCGTGCCGCGGCAGCGCGGCGGCCTGCGCTCGCAGCGCGTGGAGGCACGGCAAGCGCGAAAAGGCCGATCGCGTCACGCTGTACCGCGCACCCCCCCTCACGCCCTGACGCGGCCCGCCGCCGGTGGCGGCGCTGCAAGGCTCAGGCGCCCGCCTTCGCGCGCACCAGCGCGGTGAACTTGAGCCACAACACCTCACGCGTCTCCACGCGCTGCGGATCCACCGGGATGCACGCCACGGGGCACACCTGAACGCACTGCGGCTCGCTATAGTGGCCCACGCACTCGGTGCATCGGGCGGGCTCGATGTCGTAGTGCTCCGGGCCGAGCGAGATCGCGTCGTTGGGGCACTCGGGCTCGCACACGTCGCAGTTGATGCACTCGTCGGTGATCATCAGAGCCATGTCGCGTGCGCCTTCACGTCAGGTGTCCACGCTGTGCGTCACGCGCTCTTGCAAGCGCCTGAGCACCGACGGCGCCACGAACTTCGACACGTCGCCACCGAGCGTCGCGATCTCGCGCACGAAGGTGCCGCTGACGAACTGAAATTGGTCCGATGGCGTCATGAAGATGGTTTCGACCTCCGGCATCAGCTGCCGGTTCATACCGGCCATCTGAAACTCGTATTCGAAGTCACTGACGGCACGCAGGCCTCGCACGACGACTTTGCCGCCGTTTTCGACGACGAAGTCTCGCAGCAGGCCGCGAAAGGCAACCACTTCGACGTTCTTGTATGGCTGCGCGAGTTCCTTGGCAATGTCGATGCGCTCGTCGATCGTGAACATGGTGCGTTTGTGGTGACCCGCCGCCACGGCGAGCAGCAGCTTGTCGAACAAGCCGCAGGCCCGACGCATCAGGTCTTCGTGCCCGAGGGTCATGGGATCGAACGTCCCGGGGTAAACGGCGATCAGCGGGCTGCGCATGGCTCACTCACTTCCTCGTCGAGGCGCGGGCAGTTTAGCTGTTGCTATTGCGGCGCAGCAGGTGAAACCACACCGCACCGGCCCGGTCATGCCGCCACAGCGTGAATCCGTCGGGGCAGCGGCCGAGCGGCCGAGCGGCTTCGACGTAGATGAAACCGTTGGCCGCCACCAAGTGAGTGGCGGCTTCCATTGCCTGCTCCAACAGCGCTGGATCGTCGAACGGCGGATCGAGCAGCACGAGCTGGAACCGGCTGTCCGCGCCCGAACGCATCCACGACACGGCTTCGGCGCGCTCCACCGTCACCGCCTGCGCCTTCAGGCGCGCCTGCGCGGCCCGCAAGGCCGCCACAAGCGCCGGCTCACGCTCCAGCAGCACCACAGACAACGCGCCACGCGACGCCGCCTCGAAGCCGAGCGCGCCGGTTCCTGCAAAGGCGTCGAGGCAGGCCCAACCGGTGAGGTCTTGCCCCAGCCAGTTGAACAGCGTCTCGCGCACGCGCTGCGGCGTCGGCCGCAGCCCTGGACGATCGAGCACCGGCAACGGGCTGCGCTTGAGTCGGCCGCCGATGATGCGCACCTGCTGCGGCAGCCCCTTGCGCGCCGCCACGCGCGCGGCGCTCACTGCCGAACCACCACGCCGCGTTGCGCCATTAAGGCCTTGGCCTGGGCCACTGTGTATTCGCCGTAGTGAAAGATGCTGGCCGCCAGCACCGCATCGGCGCCGCCGATGCGAATGCCGTCGATCAGGTGCTCCAGCGTGCCGACGCCGCCTGACGCGACCACCGGCACCGGCACGGCGTCGACCACGGCGCGCGTGAGCTCGAGGTCGAAGCCGGCCTTGGTGCCGTCGCGGTCCATGCTGGTCAGCAGGATCTCGCCGGCCCCCTGCTCGACCATGCGGCGCGCCCAGGCCACCGCGTCGAGCCCGGTGGGGCGGCGGCCGCCGTGCGTGTACACGTCCCAGCCAACACCGCGCGTGCGCTCGTCGTCGCCCGTGCGGCGCTTGGCGTCGATGGCCACCACGATGCATTGCGCGCCGTACTTGTCGGACGCGTCGCGGATCACCTTCGGGTCGGCTACCGCCGCGGAGTTGAAGCTCACCTTGTCGGCCCCGGCGTTGAGCAGGCGCCGCACGTCGGCCACGGTGCGCACGCCACCGCCCACCGTGAGCGGAATGAACACCTGCGCGGCCACCGCCTCGATGATGTGCAGGATCAGGTCGCGGTCGTCGCTGGTGGCGGTGATGTCGAGGAAGGTCAGCTCGTCGGCGCCCTGCTCGTTGTAGCGCGCGGCCACCACCACCGGATCGCCGGCATCGCGCAGATCGACGAAGTTGATGCCCTTGACCACGCGGCCGGCGGTGACGTCGAGGCAAGGAATGACGCGTTTGGCGAGCATGGGGTGCGGTCGTTGCGCAGGTTGAGTGAAGACCGGGGTGGGAGTCAGCCGCCGTTGAGCTCGTCGGCGCGCTTCTGCGCGGCTGCAAAGTCGAGCGCGCCGTTGTAGATCGCGCGGCCGCAGATCACGCCCTGAATGCCCTCGTCCTCCAGTGCGCACAACTTTTCGATGTCGGCCAAGCCTGCAAGGCCACCGGAGGCGAACACCGGAATCGTCAGTGACTGCGCGAGCTTGACGGTGGCTTCGAGGTTGACGCCGGTGAGCATGCCGTCGCGGCCGATGTCGGTGTAGATCACCGCTTCGACACCGTAGTCCTCGAATTTCTTGGCCAGGTCGACCACCTCGTGGCCGGTGAGCTTGCTCCATCCGTCGGTGGCCACCTTGCCGTCCTTCGCATCGAGCCCGACGATCACGTGGCCGCCGAAAGCACTGCACGCGTCCTTCAGGAAGCCCGGGCTCTTGACCGCCGCGGTGCCGATGATCACGTAGGCGAGTCCGTCGTCGAGAAAGCGCTCGATGGTGTCGAGGTCGCGCAAACCGCCGCCGAGCTGCACCGGGATCTGGTCGCCGACCTCGCGCACGATCGCCTTGACCGCCGACTCGTTGACCGGCTTGCCGGCGAACGCGCCGTTCAGGTCCACCAAGTGCAGCCGACGCGCGCCGGCATCGAGCCAGCGCCGCGCCATCGCGGCGGGGTTGTCGCCGAACGTGGTGGCGGCCTTCATGTCGCCTTGTTCGAGGCGCACGCACTTGCCGTCTTTGAGGTCGATCGCCGGGATCAGCAGCATGGCTGGAACTCGAGCGGATGCGCGGGCTCGCGGTTGCAGTGGGGTGGGTGTTGCCGGATCGGCATTGATGGCGCAGCGCGAGTGGCAGCCGCGACGCTGTCAAGGCATCCAGGCGAGGAAGTTCCGATAGAGGGTCAGACCGTGGGTGGCGCTCTTCTCGGGGTGGAACTGCGTGGCAAAAATATTATCCCGGGCCACGGCACAGGTAAAGCTGCCGCCGTAGTCGGCGAACGCCGCACTGTGGCATTCGTCCGACGGTTTGGCGTAATAGCTGTGCAGAAAGTAGAACCAGCTGTCGTCGGGCACGTCGCGCCACAACGGGTGCGCTGCGCCAGCCGCCGAGCGGCGCACCTGGTTCCAGCCCATCTGCGGCAGCTTGTAGTGGCTGCCATCGCTTTGGCGGCGCCCTTCGAGCTGGAACCTCACCACGCGACCGGGCACCAGGCCCAGGCCCGGCGTGTCTTGCTCCTCGCTGTGGTCCAGCAGCATCTGCATGCCGACGCACACGCCCAGCAAAGGCCTATCCCGTACGGCCTTCAGAACCGCCTCTTGCATGCCCGAGCGGGCCAACTCTCGCATGCAATCCCGCATCGCACCTTGGCCCGGCAATACCACCCGTTCAGCCGCAATCACTTCCTCTGGTCGCGATGCGATTACTACGCGGCAATCGCCACCACCGGACGCCCGCATGACTGCGTGCCACACCGAGCGAAGGTTTCCCATACCGTAGTCGACCACTGCGACCAGACGAGCCATAGCGGTCTTCCTACAAGCTGCCCTTGGTCGACGGCACCACGCCGGCACTGCGCGGGTCGACTGCCAGCGCCATGCGCAGCGCGCGCGCGAATGCCTTGAACACGGTTTCGCACTGGTGGTGCGCGTTGTCGCCGTGCAGGTTGTCGATGTGCAGCGTGACCATCGCGTGGTTGGCAAAGCCCTGGAAGAACTCGTAGGCGAGCTGGGTGTCGAAGCCGCCCACCATCGCCGCCTTGAACGGCACGCGCATGTGCAGCCCGGGGCGGCCGGAAAAATCGATCACCACGCGCGACAGCGCTTCGTCCAGCGGCACGTAGGCGTGACCGTAGCGCGTGAGGCCGGCCTTGTCGCCCACTGCCTGCGCCACCGCCATGCCCAGCGTGATGCCGACGTCTTCGACCAGGTGGTGGCCGTCGATGTGCAGGTCGCCCTTGGCGTCGACCTCGAGGTCGAGCAGCCCGTGGCGCGCCACCTGGTCGAGCATGTGGTCGAAAAAGCCGATGCCGGTGGCAAGTGTCGCGCGGCCGCTGCCGTCGAGCGCCACGCGCACGCGGATCCGCGTCTCCTTGGTGTTGCGCTGGACTTCTGCGTGCCGCGGCGCTGCGGCCGCAGGCGGCTTGTCGGACTGCTGCACGGCAGCGGGGGTGGATGCCGTGGCGCGGGTCGGTCGGTTCATCTACAGGCTCGCTTTCAACGCGTCGATCATCGCGGTGTTCTCCTGCGGCGTGCCCACCGTCAGTCGCAGGCAGTTGGCCAGCAGCGGATGCGGCAGCGCGGCGCCGATATTCTTGACCAGCACACCGCGCGCCTTCATGCCGTCGAACGCACGCTTGGCGTCGGGCACCCGCGCCAGGATCATGTTGGCTTCGCTCGGGAACGGGCGCACGCCCGGCAGGGCGCGCAACGCGGCCTGCAGCCGCTCGCGCTCGGCGCGCAGGATGACCGCCTGGCGCGCGTATTCGTCGGCGTGCTCGAGCGCGAACAGCGTGGCCTCGGCGTTGAGCGCACTCACGTTGTACGGCGGCCGCACCTTCTCGACCTCGTCGATCAGCGCGGCGTGGCCGCACAGGTAGCCCAGCCGCACACCGGCCAATCCGAACTTGCTCAGCGTGCGCATCACCAGCACATGGTCGTGCGCGGCCATGCGCTGCATCCAGGTGCGCGACGAGAACGGCTGGTACGCCTCGTCGAATACCACCAGGCCGTCTTGCGCGCCCACTGCGGCGACTATGGCGTCGATCACCGCGTCGTCCCACAGGTTGCAGGTGGGGTTATTGGGATAGGCGATGTAGGTCAGCGCCGGGCGTTCGCGCTCGATCGCCGCGAGCATCGCTGCTTCATCGAGCTCGAACTGCGGTGTCAGCGACACACCGACGAAACTCAAGCCCCGCAGCTGCGCCGAGATGCGGTACATCACGAAGCCGGGTTCAGGCGCGAGGATGGCGGCGCCTTTGACGTTGCAGGCGACCGACAGCATGTCGATCAACTCGTCGGAGCCGTTGCCCAGCATCAATTTGCAGCCGGCCGGCAGCTCCACGTAGCGCGACAGCGCGGCCACCACGTCGGCCGCGCATTGCGCCGGGTAGCGGTTGATCGCCACCCGCGACAGCCTCGCCCCCAGTTCGTGCTGCAGGGGCTCGGGCAGGCGAAACGGGTTCTCCATCGCGTCGAGCTTGATGAGGCCCGCACTCGGCTGGATCGCGTAGCCGTGCGTCGACTGCACGTCTTGCCGGATCACGCGCGCCATGCGTGCTTGCAGCGGCGTCGGCTCAATCACGGGTCACCTCGGTCAATCGCAGCTCCATCACCTGCTCGTTGTGCTCCACCTTGCCGGTGTAGCGAAAACCGAGCTTCTCGTAGAAGGGGCCGGCGTGCCCTGGCAAGGCCTGGTGCGACAGCCCGACCGACGCCACGCCCAGGCGCCGCGCCTCAGCGATCACCCAGCGCATCGTGCGGGCGCCGTAACCTTGCTTCTGGTGTTTGGCGTCGATCATCAGGCGCCATACGTACAGCTGATCAGCCGGCTCGTCGGGATCGCGGCGCACATCCCACAACAGCAGCAAGCCCACCGGCTCGTCGCCGTCGTAGATGCCCAGCGGCCGGCTGGGTGTTCGCACCGAAGCCTGCGCGAGCGATTTCGCGACACTGGCCACCAGGCGCTGCTGTTCCGTTGCCACCTCGAGCTGGATCAGCTGGTCGACGTTGGCCTCGGTCACCGTGCGCAGATGGAACCCGGTGCCCGCATCGCCGGCGGCGCCGAGCCGCATCTGCGCCGCGCGCGCATGCGCCTGCAGGCCCTCGCCGGTCGCCAGTTCGGCGGCGATCGGACCCAGCACCTGCGCGCCTTGCGCGCTCACCTCGATCAGGCTGCTGCGCTTGACGAAGTCGTAGACGCCCAGCGGTGAGCTGAAGCGCGCGGTGCCCGACGTCGGCAGCACGTGATTGGGCCCGGCGCAGTAGTCGCCGAGGCTCTCGCTGGTGAACGCGCCGAGGAAGATCGCGCCGGCATGCTTGAGCAGCGGTTCCCAGCGCTGCGGCTCGCGCGCGCTGATCTCCAGGTGCTCGGGCGCGATGCGGTTGCTGATCGCACACGCCTCTTGCATCGAGCGCGTGTGGATCAACGCGCCGCGGCCTTCGAGCGAGGCGCGGATCACGTCGCGCCGCGGCAGGCTCGGCAGCAGCCGCTCGATCGCAGCGGCCACCGCGTCGAGGTACGCCGCGTCGGGCGACAACAGGATGCTCTGCGCGAGCTCGTCGTGCTCGGCCTGGCTGAACAGATCCATCGCCACCCACTCGGGGTCGGTGCTGCCGTCGGCGAGCACCAGGATCTCGCTCGGGCCGGCCACCATGTCGATGCCGACCTGGCCGAACACACGGCGCTTGGCGCTCGCCACGTAGGCGTTGCCGGGCCCGATGATCTTGTCGACGCGCGGCACCGTGGCCGTGCCGTAGGCGAGCGCCGCCACCGCCTGCGCGCCGCCGATCGTGAACACGCGGTGCACGCCAGCCACGTGCGCCGCCGCCAGCACCAGCGCATTGCGCTGCCCCTTGGGCGTGGGCACCACCATCACGATCTCGCCAATGCCGGCCACCTGCGCCGGAATCGCATTCATCAACACCGACGACGGGTAGGCCGCCTTGCCGCCCGGTACGTAGATGCCCACCCGGTCGAGCGGGGTCACCTTCTGCCCGAGCAGCGAACCCTCGGCGTCGCGGATCTGCCAGCTCTGGCAGCAGGCGCGCAACTGATGTTCATGATAGTGGCGCACGCGTGATGCCGCGGCCTGTAGCGCGTCGCGCTGGGCGGCCGGCAGGTTGTCGAGGGCTCGCTGCAGTTCGTCGCGCGGAACTTCCAGCTCGGCCACCGAAGCCGCGCGCACGCCATCCAGACGCGCGGTGTGTTCCAACAACGCGGCATCGCCCCGCGCACGCACGTCGTCGACGATGCCGGCCACGGTGTCTTCGATCGCGCGATCGGTCTGCGCGGACCAGTGAAGCACACGCTGCAGCTGGGTGTCGAAGTCGCTCGCCGTGGTGGCCAAGCGCGTGATGCGCACGGCAGTCATGGCGTCGTCACGCATGCCGCAGCCAGCGCCTCGATTACCGGCCGGATCGCTTCGCGCTTGAGCTTCAGCGCCGCCGGGTTGACGACCAACCGGGCGCTGATGTCCAGGATGTGCTCGACCTCGACCAATTGGTTGGCCTTGAGCGTGCTGCCGGTGGACACCAGGTCGACGATTGCGTCGGCCAGCCCGGTGAGCGGCGCCAGCTCCATCGAACCGTACAGCTTGATCAGGTCGACGTGCACGCCCTTGTCGGCGAAGTGCTGACGCGCCAGTTGCACGTACTTGGTGGCCACGCGGATGCGCGAGCCTTGTTTCACCGCGGCGGGGTAGTCGAAGTCGGCGCGCACGGCCACACTCAGGCGGCAGCGCGCGATGCCGAGATCCAGCGGTTGATACAGCCCGGTCGCGCCGCCCGCATGTCCCCACGCGGCACCGTGCTCGCGCAGCACGTCGAGACCGACGACGCCGAAGTCGGCGCCACCGTACTGCACGTAGGTGGGCACGTCGCTCGCACGCACCAGCACCACCTGCAGGTCAGCGCGGTTGGTGGGCAGGATCAGCTTGCGCGAGGTCTCGGCGTCTTCGAGCACCGACAGGCCCGCGCGCGCCAGCAACGGCAGCGTCTCGTCGAAGATGCGACCCTTGGACAGTGCCAGCATCAGCGGTGCCGAAGGCTTCACTTTACCCTTTCGATCGCGGCGCCGAGCGTGCGCAGCTTCTCTTCCATACGTTCGTAGCCGCGGTCGAGGTGATAGATGCGATCGACCCGCGTCTCGCCGTCGGCCACCAGGCCAGCTATCACCAACGACGCCGAGGCGCGCAAGTCGGTGGCCATCACGGTGGCGCCCGACAGTTGGGGCACACCGTGCACGAGCGCCGTGCGGCCGTCGACCTCGATGCGCGCACCCAGTCGCAGCAGCTCGTTGACGTGCATGAAGCGGTTCTCGAAGATCGTCTCCACGATCTTCGCGGTGCCGTCGGCGATCGCGTCCACCGCCATGAACTGCGCCTGCATGTCGGTGGGAAACGCCGGGTACTCGCTGGTGCGGATGCTCACGGAACGTGGCCGCCCGTCGGCGCGCACGCGGATGCCGCCGGCGACCGCGTCGATCACCGTACCGGCCTCGCGCAGGCGTTCGATCACCGCCTCGAGCAGCGAGGCATCTGCGCCGCGCAGCAGCACATCGCCACCGCACGCCGCCACCGCGCACAGGAAGGTGCCGGTCTCGATGCGATCGGGAATGAAGCGATGCGGCTCGCGCGGCGCCTGCAGCGACGACACGCCCCGGATGCGCACCCGGCTCGTGCCGTGGCCTTCGATGCGCGCGCCCATGGCGATCAACAACTCGGCCAGGTCGGCCACCTCGGGCTCCTGCGCGGCGTTCTCGAGCACCGTCTCGCCGTCGGCCAGCGTGGCGGCCATCATGAGGTTCTCGGTGCCGGTGACGGTGACCATGTCGGTGGTGATCGAGGCCCCCTTCAACCGCTTGGCGCGCGCCAGGATGTAGCCGTGCTCGACGCGGATGTCGGCCCCCATCGCCTTCAGGCCCTGGATGTGCTGGTCCACCGGGCGCGAGCCGATCGCGCAGCCACCGGGCAGCGACACCCTGGCCTCGCCCAAGCGCGCCAGCAGCGGCCCCAGCACCAGGATCGCCGCGCGCATGGTCTTCACCAGCTCGTACGGCGCCTCGGGCGACTCGACGCGGGTGGCGTCGATCTGCACCTGATCGGGCAACGTGGTCGAGCGTTCAGCGCCCGCACCCATGTTGCGCAGCAGCTTGAGCGTGGTGCTCACGTCCTGCAGGCGCGGCACGTTGGCCAGCGCCAGCGGCGTCGGACACAGCAGCGCCGCGCACAGGCCCGGCAGCGCCGCGTTCTTGGCACCCGAGATCGTCACCTCGCCTTGGAGACGGCGACCGCCGCGAATCAGGAGTTTGTCCATGTGTGGGTTGTTTTGCGATGCGGGCTTGCAGGAGCCTGGAACGCGACAGCCCTATGAGGCCACGCCATCACAGCCACCCGCAGCGTCGCGCCGCGGACGGTTCAATGGTGATGGGGTTGCGACCGCTGGTTCTCAGCGGCCCATTCGGCGGGGGTGAGCGTCTTCATCGACAGGGCGTGAATCTGCTCGCGCATTCTATCGCCCAGCGCCGCATACACCTGCTGGTGGCGCCGCACCCGGGTCTTGCCCTCGAAGGCAGACGACACGATGGTGGCGAAGAAGTGCCGGCCATCGCCTTGCACCGACAAGTGCTCGCACGCCAGCCCGGCCGCGATGAAGCGGCTCACGTCGTCGGCGGTGGGGTCGCTCATGGTGGCCCGATTATCGCCAAAGCGTGTCAGTGCCGGATCTTGTAGCCGCTGTGCAGCAGGCGCAGCGCGATGGCCGCCACCACCGCGAAGCTGATCACCACCACCGACAGGCTGGTCCACGGGGAGACGTCGCTGACGCCGAAGAAGCCGCGGCGAAAGCCGTCGATCATGTAAAAGAACGGGTTCAGGTGGCTGACCCAGAGCCAGAACGGTGGCAGCGAATGCACCGAATAGAACACGCCCGACAGAAACGTCATCGGCATGATGACGAAGTTCTGGAACGCGGCCATCTGATCGAACTTCTCCGCCCACAGGCCCGCGATCAGGCCGAGCGAGCCCATCATCGCGGCACCCAGCAGGCCGAAGATGATGATCCACCACGGCTGAACCGGCAGCGCGGGCGCGAACCACAGCGTGACCGCCAGCACACCCGTGCCGACCACCAGCCCGCGCACCACCGACGCGCCGACATAGGCCGCGTACCAGGCCGCCGGCGACAGCGGCGTCACCAACAGGAACACCAGGTTGCCGGTGATCTTGCTCTGGATCAGCGACGAGCTCGAGTTCGCGAACGCGTTTTGCAGCACGCTCATCATCACCAGCCCCGGAATCAGGAAGCTGGTGTAGCGCACGCCCGGATAGACCTGCACGCGGTCTTCGAGGACGTGGCCGAAGATCAGCAGGTACAGCACCGCGGTGAGCACCGGCGCGCCGACGGTCTGGAAGCCGACCTTCCAGAAGCGCAGCACCTCCTTGTAGAACAAGGTGCGCGCGCCGGTGAGCGAAATCGCGGTCATGGTGGCACGATAGCGCATGCATTCGGGCGCCTCCCGGGAGCACCATCGATGAACGACGCACCCTGGCTGTGGGCCGGCGCGAGCGGCTACTCGTACAAGGAGTGGAAGGGCCCCTTCTATCCCGACGACCTGGCCGCCGAGGACATGCTCGCCTGGTACTCGCAGCACCTGAGCACGGTAGAGATCAACAACACCTTCTACCGCAACCCCAAGCGCGAGGTGCTCGCCAAGTGGGCCGAGACGACGCCGGCGACGTTTCGCTTTGCGATCAAGGCCACCCGGCGCATCACGCACGACGGACGGCTGAAGGTCGACGCGGTGGCCGAGCCGCTGCGCTACCTGTACGGCAGCCTCGAAGCGCTCGGCGCCAAGCTCGGTGCGGTGCTGTTCCAATTGCCGCCCAATTTGAAGAAGGATGTGCCGCGGCTGATTGCCTTCCTTGCGCTGCTGCCGCCCAACCATCGCGCGGCGTTCGAGTTCCGCAACGACAGCTGGTTCGACGACGAGGTCTACGCGGCGCTCAAGGCCGCCGGTGCCTCGCTGTGTTTCTCCGAGCGCGAAGACAACGCGCCGCCGCCGCTGGTGGAGACCGCACCCTGGGGCTATGTGCGGCTGCGCCTGGAGAACTACTCCGACGACGATCTCGCGGCATGGGCTGCGCGCCTGGCTGCCACTGGCTGGCGCGAGGTCTTCGCCTACTTCATGCACGAGCCCACCGCACCG